>NZ_JAGGOW010000031.1 GCF_018614135.1 Streptomyces sp. ISL-66 | reverse complement strand
GCCCGGACGGCTGCGGCGGGCGGCTGCGGCGGGCGGACGGCTGCGCGGGCCGGACCTCCGGGGCGGACCGGGCGGCTGCGGCGGGCCGGGTGCCGGTTACTCCTGGCAGTACGCGGCGGACCGGGCCTCGCCGAGCATCACCGCCGAGTTCGAGGCGGTCACCGCCCTGGTCATCCGGGGTCTTCGCGCCTGACGCATGGAACCGGCCACTCCGGACGGCTTGATCATCATTTTGGACGCCAGGGCCCTTGCCGGGCACCCACCGCGTTCTTACGTTCCCCTTACCGCACACCATCAGGTCTGTTTCAGGGGGAACTTTGTCCGCTCAGGAAGTACCGGCAGCACAGTCCGGGCCGCCGGCCCGGTCCGGAGCCGCCGCCGCGATCGGCTGGATCCTGACCATCGGCTTCAATGTGGTCGCGCCCATCCTCACGTACAACATGCTCACCGACCGGGGCTGGAGCGAGTTCGCCGCGCTCCTGCTCAGCGGTGCCTGGCCGGTGGTCGACTCCGTCGTCCACCTCGCCTGGCGCCGCAAGGTCGACGAGTTCGCCGTGGTCACTCTCGTCTTCCTGGTGATCACCGCACTCGTCACGCTGATCGGCGCGCACTCGGCCCGCGCCCTGCTCATCAAGGACTCGGGGGTGACGGGACTGTTCGGCGTGCTCTGCATCGCCACCCTGTTCGCTCCCCGGCCGCTGATGTTCTACTTCGGCCGGAAGTTCGGCACGGACGGGACCACGGAGGGCGTGGCGTACTTCAACGGCCTGTGGCAGTACCCCGGCTTTCGCAGCGCGATGCGACGGATGACCACCGTCTGGGGCATCGCCTACCTCGCCGAGGCCTGCCTGCGCGTCGCGCTGGCGTTCCTGCTGAGCGTCGACACGATGGTCGTGCTCAGCCCGGTCCTCATCTACGGGGTCCTGGTCTCGCTGATCTTCTGGACCATCCGGTTCTCCAAGCGGACCCAGGCCGAGGGCGAAGCCAGGGCCGCGGCCCTGGCGTCCGCCACCGCCGCCACCGCCGGCAGCGCCGCGCCCGCCTGAGCGGCTCCGGAGACGGCTGTGGCCCGGTGCGCGATGCGCACCGGGCCACAGCCGTCTGTCACAGGGGCCTAGCAGCCGAGCAGGCGGCTGCCGAGGTAGCTCTGGATCTGGTCCAGGGAGACGCGCTCCTGCTTCATGGTGTCGCGCTCGCGCACGGTCACCGCGTTGTCGTCGAGGGTGTCGAAGTCGACGGTGACGCAGAACGGCGTGCCGATCTCGTCCTGACGGCGGTAGCGGCGGCCGATGGCGCCCGCGTCGTCGAACTCGATGTTCCAGAACTTGCGCAGGTCGGCGGCGAGGCCCTTGGCCTTCGGCGACAGCTGCGCGTTGCGGGACAGCGGCAGGACGGCGACCTTGACCGGGGCCAGGCGCGGGTCGAGGCGCATCACGGTGCGCTTCTCCATGACGCCCTTGGCGTTCGGGGCCTCGTCCTCGTTGTACGCGTCGAGCATGAAGGCGAGCATGGCCCGGTTGACGCCGGCCGCCGGCTCGATGACGTACGGGGTGTAGCGCTCCTTGGACTCCTGGTCGAAGAAGACGAGGTCCTGGCCGGAGGCGGCGGAGTGCGCCTTGAGGTCGAAGTCGGTGCGGTTGGCCACGCCTTCGAGCTCGGAGAACTCATTGCCACCGAAGTTGAAGCGGTACTCGATGTCGGCGGTGCGCTTCGAGTAGTGGGACAGCTTCTCCTTCGGGTGGTCGTACCAGCGGATGTTCTCCTCGCGGATGCCGAGGTCGCGGTACCAGTTCCACCGCTCCTGCATCCAGTACTCCTGCCACTGCTCGTCCTCGCCCGGCTTGACGAAGAACTCCATCTCCATCTGCTCGAACTCGCGGGTACGGAAGATGAAGTTGCCGGGGGTGATCTCGTTGCGGAAGGACTTGCCCACCTGCGCGATGCCGAACGGGGGCTTCTTGCGCGAGGCGGTCATCACGTGGGCGAAGTTGGTGAAGATGCCCTGGGCCGTCTCGGGGCGCAGGTACGCCTTGGAGCCGGTGTCCTGGGTGGGGCCGAGGTGGGTCTCCAGCATGCCGGAGAACTGCTTGGGCTCGGTGAACTGGCCCTTCACGCCGCAGTTGGGGCAGTTGATGTCGGCCAGACCGTTGGCGGGCACACGGCCGTGCTTGGCCTCGTACGCCTCTTCCAGGTGGTCGGCGCGGTGGCGCTTGTGACAGGAGGTGCACTCGGTGAGCGGGTCCGAGAAGGTCCCGACGTGACCGGAGGCCACCCAGACCTCGGGGGCCAGGATCACGGAGGAGTCGAGGCCGACGATGTCCTCACGTCCGGTGACCATCGCCTTCCACCACTGGCGCTTGATGTTCTCCTTGAGCTCGACACCGAGCGGGCCGTAGTCCCAGGCGGCCTTGGAGCCGCCGTAGATCTCACTGCACGGGAAAACGAAGCCACGGCGCTTGCTCAGGCTGACGATGGTTTCGATCTTGTCGGCGGCCACGGTGCTCTCTTCATTTACGAGGACGAACGGCGAAGCCTCAAGGTTACCGGCGCCCGCACCCTCCCGTTCAAATCGGGACCCCGCCCACGGCCGCTCCGCACCCTTCTCACCAGCCTTTTTGACAATCGTTTCCATCTTTGATGAAAATGGATGTCATGAACGTACGACGCCTCATACCCACCGCCGCCCTCGCCGGAGCCGTTGCCCTCGCCGCCACGGCCCTCACCGCCTGCTCGGGCGCCGCCGGCCCCACGGGGGGCAAGGACGGCAAGCTCGACGTGATGGCGTCGTTCTACCCGATGCAGTTCCTGGCCGAGCGGATCGGCAAGGACCACGTGAAGGTCGCCACCCTGACCAAGCCCGGGGTGGAACCGCACGACCTGGAGATCACCCCGAAGCAGACCGCGCAGCTCGGCGAGGCCGACGTGGTCCTGTACCTCAGGTCTCTCCAGCCCGCCGTCGACAAGGCCGTCGCCCAGTCCGGCGTGAAGAACGTCGTCGACGCCGCCACCCTCACCAAGCTGGAGGTGCACGGCACCTCCGGCCACGACCACGCGGGCGAGGAAGGCGAGGGCGCGGAGGGCGCCGCCGACGGCCACGACCACAGCCACGGCGAGGCCGGCGAGGACCCGCACGTCTGGCTCGACCCGGTCAAGTACGCGGAGATCGCCAAGGGCGTCGGCGCGGCCCTGGAGAAGTCCGACCCCGACCACGCGGCGGACTACAAGAAGAACACGGACGAGCTGCTCGCCGAACTGGGCAAGCTCGACACGGACTTCAAGGACGGCCTGAAGAACACGGCCTCCAAGACCTTCATCACCACCCACTCCGCCTTCGGCTACCTCGCCGAGCGCTACGGCCTCGACCAGGAGGGCATCTCCGGCGTCGACCCCGAGTCCGAACCGAGCCCCGCCCACATGAAGGAGCTCCAGGGCGTCGCGAAGAAGGACAATGTGACGACGGTGTTCTTCGAGACCCTGGCCAGCGACAAGACGGCCAAGACCCTCGCGACCGACACCGGCCTGAAGACCGACGTCCTGGACCCCCTCGAGGGGCTCACGGACAAGTCCCAGGGCGCCGACTACTTCGAGGTCATGCGGTCCAACCTGAAGAACCTGCAGAAGGCGCTCGGCGACAAGTAATGGCAGCAGTAGCAGCAACGGAGGCGCGAGCCATGGAGTCCGCGAACACCTCGACGGCGGCCGAGCCGCCCGTCATATCCCTGCGCGGGGCCACCGCCTCGCTCGGCTCGCGCCCCGTGCTGCGCGGGATCGACCTCGCCGTCCGCCGCGGCGAGGTCGTCGCGCTGCTCGGCGCCAACGGCTCCGGCAAATCCACGGCCGTGCGCGCCGTGGTGGGCCAGGTCCCGCTGTCCGGCGGCGAGCTGTCGCTGTTCGGTACGGACTTCACCCGCTTCCGCGACTGGTCCCGCATCGGCTACGTCCCGCAGCGCACCACCGCCGCCAGCGGGGTCCCCGCCACCGTCCGCGAGGTCGTCTCCGCCGGCCGGCTCGCGCGCACCCGCTTCGGGTTCCTGCGCAAGGCCGACAAGGCCGCCGTCGAGCGGGCGCTGGACCTGGTCGACATGGGCTCGTACGCCGACGCCTCCGTCAACGCTCTCTCCGGCGGCCAGCACCAGCGGGTGCTCATCGCCCGCGCGCTGGCCGGCGAGCCGGAGCTGCTGATCATGGACGAGCCGATGGCCGGCGTGGACCTGGCCAACCAGGAGGTCCTCGCGAACGCCCTGCGCAGCCAGGTCGTGGCCGGCACCAGCGTCCTGCTCGTCCTGCACGAGCTGGGCCCGCTGGAACCGCTCATCGACCGTGCCGTCGTCCTGCGCGACGGCTGCGTCACGCACGACGGCCCGCCCCCGCAGGCCCTCGGGCAGCACGCACTGCCCGGCCACGACCACGTACACCCCCACGCGGCGCACGACGCCGAGCCCCTGCGGACGGGACTGCTGAGCTGATGGACCTCCTGAACTACGCCTTCATGCAGCGGGCCCTGATCGCGGCCGCCCTGGTCGGCATCACGGCCCCCGCGATCGGCACGTACCTCGTGCAGCGCCGCCAGGCCGTCATGGGCGACGGCATCGGGCACGTGGCCATGACCGGTGTCGCGCTCGGCTTCCTGCTCAACACGAGCCCGGTGTGGATGGCCACGCTCGTCGCCGTCATCGGCGCGGTCGGCATGGAGCTGATCCGCTCCCGCGGCAAGACCAGCGGGGACATCGCGCTCGCCATGCTCTTCTACGGTGGCCTGGCCGGCGGCGTCATGATCATCAACCTGGCTCCGGGCGGCTCCACGGCCAATCTGACCAGCTACCTGTTCGGGTCCATCACCACCGTCTCGGCGGAGGACATCACCGCGGTCGTGGTCCTCGCGCTGTTCGTCATCGCCGTCACCATCGGCCTGCGCCGTCAGCTGTTCGCCGTCTGCCAGGACGAAGAGTTCGCCCGGGTCACCGGCCTGCCGGTGCGCCTGCTGAACCTGCTGATGGCGGTCACCGCCGCCGTCACCGTCACCGTCGCGATGCGCATCGTCGGCCTGCTGCTGGTCAGCGCCATGATGGTGATCCCCGTCGCCGCGGCCCAGCGCGTCACCCGGGGATTCACCGCCACGCTGTCGGTGGCCATGGTGATCGGCGTCCTGGTCTCGCTCTCCGGCACGGCGGCCACGTACTACATCGACGCCCCGTCCGGCGGCACGATCGTGCTGCTCGCCATCGCCGTCTTCATGGTCATGACGGCCGTGTCGACCCCGCTGGCCCGGCGCCGGGCGAAGGCCGCGCGGGCCGCCGAAGAGGTCTGCACGCGGGAGGACGCCAGAGTCTGAAGGCATGGGGCACCCGGCCGCCTGGCACAATGGCCCGAGGCCTAGACGAGGAGGAACCGGTGGCGACTGCGCCTGGCGAGACGAATACCGCGCCAGTACGAGGACGATCCACCCGGCAGCGGGCCGCGGTCGCGGCCGCACTGGACCAGGTGGACGAGTTCCGCAGTGCCCAGGAACTCCACGACATGCTCAAGCATCGCGGCGACTCCGTGGGCCTGACGACCGTCTACCGCACCCTGCAGTCCCTCGCGGACGCCGGTGAGGTGGACGTCCTGCGGACCAGCGACGGCGAGTCCGTCTACCGTCGCTGCTCCACCGGGGACCACCACCACCACCTGGTCTGCCGCAAGTGCGGCAAGGCGGTCGAGGTGGAGGGCCCGGCGGTGGAGAAGTGGGCCGAGACCATCGCGGCCGAGCACGGCTTCGTGAATGTCGCCCACACGGTCGAGATCTTCGGCACCTGCTCCGACTGCGCGGCGGCCGCCGCCTAGAGCTTGCGCAGGTTCCGGTCGAGGATCACCCGCAGCGCGTGGGCGTCGGCCGGGGCCGAGATGCCCCGCTTTTGATGGCCACCGCCGCCTTCCTGCCGAACGACCGGGCCAGCGGCCAGGGCGTCAGCCGGGGGACGAACGGAGAGAGCGCCCACAGCACCACCCCGGAGGCGACGAGGCTGACGGACCGGCTGAGGACAGCCCCGTTCGCCAGGGTCAGCCGGTGGTGCCCTCGCCCTGGTTCGGGACGGCGCCGCCGAAGCGGCGGTCGCGCTGGGCGTACTCGTAGCAGGCCGCCCAGAGGTTGCGGCGGTCGAAGTCGGGCCACAGGACGTCCTGGAACACCATCTCGGCGTACGCGCTCTGCCAGAGCAGGTAGTTGGAGGTGCGCTGCTCGCCGCTCGGCCGCAGGAAGAGGTCCACGTCCGGCATGTCCGGGTAGTACATGTACTTCGCGAAGGTCTTCTCGTTGACCTTCGAGGGGTCGAGCCGACCCGCCGCCACGTCCCGGGCGATCGCCTGCGCCGCGTCCGCGATCTCCGCGCGGCCGCCGTAGTTCACGCAGAAGTACAGGGTCATCGCGTCGTTGTCGACGGTCTGCTCCTGGGCGACCTGGAGCTCCTGGACGACCGACTTCCACATCTTCGGCATGCGGCCGACCCAGCGGATGCGGATGCCCAGTTCGTTCATCTCGTCGCGCCGGCGCCGGATGACGTCGCGGTTGAAGTTCATGAGGAAGCGCACCTCGTCGGGCGAGCGCTTCCAGTTCTCCGTCGAGAAGGCGTACAGGGAGAGGTTCTTGACGCCCATCTCCAGGCAGCCCTTGAGCACGTCGAGCACGACGCCCTCGCCCACCTTGTGGCCCTCGGTGCGCGGCAGGCCGCGCTCCTTGGCCCAGCGGCCGTTGCCGTCCATGACGACCGCGACGTGGTTGGGGACCAACTCGCCGGGGATCTTCGGCGGGCGCTCACCGGACGGGTGCGGCTCGGGAACCTTGTACTCCCGGCGAGAGCGTCCCAGAATCCCGCGTCGTGCCATGTGCCCAGCTCCTATTTCTCGACGTATCGCAGGGAGCGTAGCCCGCGCTCCAGGTGCCAGTGCAAATAGGCCGAGACCAGCCCGCTGCCCTCCCGCACGTGACGCGGCTCGCACGCGTCGGCGTGGCCCCAGTCGCCCGTCAGCAGCGCGCTGAGCAGGGCGATGGCCTCCGACGAGGGTACGACGCTGCCGGGGACGCGGCAGTCGCCGCATATGACCCCGCCCGCGCCGACCGAGAAGTGCCGGTTGGGGCCGTGGAGCCCGCATTTCGCGCAGTCGTCGAAGCTGGGCGCGTAGCCGTTGACGGCGAGGGAGCGCAGCAGGAAGGCGTCGAGGATGAGGTTCGGCGCGTGTTCGCCGCGCGAGAGCGTGCGCAGGGCGCCGACGAGCAGCAGGTACTGCTGTACGGCGGGCTCGCCCTCGTGGTCGGTGAACCGCTCGGCGGTCTCCAGCATCGCGGTGCCGGCGGTGTAGCGGGCGTAGTCGGTGACGATGCCGTTGCCGTACGGGGCGATGATCTGCGTCTGCGTGCAGAGCGGCAGGCTGCGGCCGATCAACTCGCCGCCGCGCGCGAAGAACTGCACGTCGGCATGGGAGAAAGGTTCCAGCCCGGCGCCGAACTTGGACTTCGTGCGCCGGACCCCGCGGGCGACGGCCCGGACCCGGCCGTGGCCGCGGGTCAGGAGCGTGATGATGCGGTCCGCCTCACCCAGCTTCTGGGTGCGCAGCACGATGCCGTCGTCGCGGAACAGACTCATGGCCCCATTGTCCCGTACCCCACCGACAGGGCGGGGCACGGGAGCACCGGGCGCGAGGCCGGCGGGGAAATCCCCCTGGGGAGGGTCAGGCGGTCGGTGTCGGGGCGGCGTGCTCGGCCTCGGCCGGCTGGAGCGGTATGGCCGCCGTGGCCTCACCTTCCGCGTCCGCCGCGGGAGCCTCCGCCGCGGGAGCCTCCACCGAAGGAGCGTCGGTCTCGGGTGCGGTGACCTGGGGGGTGGCGTGCGCGGTGTCCTTGCCCAGGCCGTTGAAGATCAGGTTCAGCACGATCGCGGCCGTGGCGCCGAGCGTCACACCGCTGTTGAGGAGCGAGGAGAGGTCCGCGTCCATGTGGTCCTTGAAGAGCACCGGGACGGTGGCCGGGAGCAGGGCGAGGGCCAGGGAGACGCCCACGACCAGCGCGTTCTTCTCCTCCTTGAGGTCGACCTTGGCCAGCGTCTGGATACCGGCCAGCGCCACCATGGCGAACATCACGGTCGCGGCGCCGCCGAGGACTCCGTGCGGGACGGCCGCGACGATCGCGGCGGCCTTCGGGAGCAGGCCGAGGACGATCATGAAGACACCCGCGGCGACCACGACGAACCGGCTCTTGACCTTGGTCATCCGGACCAGGCCGACGTTCTCGGCGAAGGCCACGTACGGGAAGGAGTTGAGGATGCCGCCCAGCGCGGTCGCGGCGCCGTCGGCACGCAGGGCGCGGGCCACGGTCTCGCTGTCGATCTCCTTGCCGACGATGTCGCCGACGGCGTACGTGTCACCGGTCGTCTCGACCATGGTGATCAGCATGACGATGAGCATCAGCAGGATCGGGAACCAGGCGAACTTGGGGGCGCCGTAGTGGAACGGGGTGGTGATGCCGATCCAGTCCGAGTCGCTCACGTCGCCGAACTTGGCGTCGCCGAGCAGGAAGGCGACGATGGTGCCGCCGACCAGGCCGAGCAGGATGGAGATGCTGGAGAGGAAGGGCTTGCCGAGCTTCATCAGGACGAGGATGAAGAGCATCGTGCCGCCGGCGTAGGCGAAGTGCTTGGGGTCACCGAAGTCGGGGCTGCCGACGCCGCCCGCCGCGTCGTTGAGGCCGACGGGGATCAGCACGATGCCGAGGACGGTGATCACCGTGCCGGTGACGACCGGCGGGAAGAGCCGCATGACCGTACGGAAGGCCTTGGGGGGCAGCCAGGCGAAGGCGAAGGTGGCGATGCCGGCCGTGATGACCGCGCCGTAGACGACGAGCAGGCCCGCCGTCCCGCCGCCCGCTCCGAGGCCGATGGCGATCATCGGCGACACCGCGGTGAAGGTGACGCCCTGGATCAGGGGCAGCCGCGCGCCGATCCGCCCGATGCCCCACGCCTGGATGATCGAGGCGATGCCGCAGGTGAAGAGGTCGGCGTTGATCAGGTAGACCAGCTGCTCGGTGGTGAGCCCGAGGGCTCCACCGACGATGATCGGAACGATCACGGCACCGGCGTAGAAGGCGAGTACGTGCTGGAAGCCGTACAGCGCGAGCTTGGGGAGGGGGAGCACCTCGTCGACCGGGTGCGTGCTCTGCTCTCCGGTGGCGGAAAGCGGTGCGGCGACACGTGCCATCTCTGCCTTGCCCTTCAAATGAGGTAGGTAATCGAGAGGAATCTGGTTATCCCTGGCCGGAGTGGGTCGCTATCCCGTTGATCCGTCAGGGTTGTCAGTGCGTTCACGTGAATCGAAGCCCCGCGGCGTTACCGCCGGCGTCTCGTCGTGTGTCCGGAATTGAACGCCTGTGGGGCCGCTCACAGATATCGTCGACTTCTACAAAGTGTTTACTCGCCAGGGGGCCAGATCTAGAGGTTTCTCCAGTGGCGGAGGCACTCCGAGGTGGGCTATGGCCAATGCTTCACGGAGTGATCGAGCCCCGGTGCGCGAACGCGGCGGACCCACGGCGTGACCTGCGGGTTAACACTTCGCCGCCGTTCAGGCGCGCAAGTGGACGGACGCATCTCCGGCTGTCCACATGGCGGAAGCATGCCGCACGGGCGGAACGCCTCCGCGGCGGATTTTCGGACGCGAGGCCGGATTGTTACCTCGAAATGTGCCGTTTTTGCCTGTGTCGAGCCCCGGGTCGGGCGCCGTGACGGCGCAGGAAGCCGTCAGCGCGGCCGCTACGGCGCCCGGACCGCCGACAGGAGCCGCGCCACCTCGTCCGCGTCGATCCGCAGCGCCGCGCCCACCGTGGCCAGCACCTCGCGCTCCGCGGGGATGTACGGGCCGTCCGCCAGCGCGACGCGCGCGCCCTGCAGCAGGATCGATTCGCGCCCCGGCGCGGCCAGGTGCGGCGCGAGGGGTTCGAGGGCTTCGTGCAGCTCGATCGAGAGCGCGGCCCCGCAGCAGTCGGGGCCGTCGTAGAGGCCGAGCCGCCCCTCGTCCGTGGCCAGCGCGTCCACCAGGGACTCCAGCTGCTCCTCGGTGCAGTCCTGGAACCCGGCGGACCGTACGGCGCCCACGGCGGCCTCCAGGGCGCTGCGCGAGGCCGTACCGCCGGCGGCCAGCACGGCCAGCGTCACCGTGTGCACGGCGTCGCGCAGCAGGGCGGAGAAGCGGGTGGTGGTGAGGTGGTCGAGGATGTCGGTGGAGAAGCGCTCCCGACAGCCCTGGCATTCGACGACGGGACCGGCCTGCCCGCGCGGCAGCAACGGCACCCCGAGGACGGTGAACCGGCGGCGCCCCGTGCGACGGCGGTAATTGCGGTCGCCACCGCAGTCGGGGCAGAAGAACTCCCCGTCCCCCACGGTGCTCCAGGTGGTGCGGATGCCCCAGACCGTCAGCTTCCGGCCGTCCCCACCCCGAACTGGCAGCACGTCGCACCTCCGTAACCTTCCGGCAACATCGCCGGGTTGGCGTGATGTTAGCCACATCAGTGAGGATGCGTCAGCAGTGTGACAGGACAACATCCTCCGGAGCCCCGTACTTGGCCGATCTGCGCCCCCCGCGCACGCCCCCGCCGGAGGCCTGCCGGAGGCTGCCGGAGCGCCCAAGCCGGGGGCCCCGGAAAGGGGCGGAACCCCGCCCCTCCGGGAGGAGGAGCGGGGTTCCGGACCGCGCGTGCGCTAGCCGGTCAGCCGGACGGGGATCAGCGACCCGCGCGGTTGACGGCGGAGATGACGGCCTTCAGGGAGGCGCGCGTGGTGTTGGAGTCGATGCCGATGCCCCACAGGACGCGGCCGTCGATCGCGCACTCGATGTACGAGGCCGCGACGGCGGAGGCGCCCTCGCTCATCGTGTGCTCGGTGTAGTCCAGCAGGCGGGCGTCGACGCCGATGCCGGCCAGCGCGTCGAAGAAGGCCGAGATCGGGCCGTTGCCGCTGCCGTCCAGCACGGTCTCCACGCCGTCCACGACCGCCTCGACGGTCAGCGTGTCGGTGCCGTCCTTGTCGGTGGTGGTCTGGCCGGAGCGCAGCTGGACGCGTCCCCACGGGTTCTCGGGGTTGGGCAGGTACTCGTCCTGGAAGGCGTCCCAGATCGCCTTCGGGGTGACCTCGCCGCCTTCGGAGTCAGTCTTGGCCTGGATGATCCGCGAGAACTCGATCTGCATGCGGCGCGGCAGGTCCAGCTTGTGGTCGTTCTTCAGGACGTACGCGATGCCGCCCTTGCCGGACTGCGAGTTGACCCGGATGACGGCCTCGTAGGAGCGGCCGACGTCCTTCGGGTCGATCGGCAGGTACGGGACGGCCCACTCGATGTCGTCGACGGTCTTGCCCTGGGCGGCCGCGTCGGCCTCCATGGCGTCGAAGCCCTTCTTGATGGCGTCCTGGTGGGAGCCGGAGAAGGCGGTGTAGACCAGGTCGCCCGCGTAGGGGTGGCGCGGGTGGACTTCCATCTGGTTGCAGTACTCGCTGGTGCGACGGATCTCGTCGATCTGCGAGAAGTCGATCTGCGGGTCGATGCCCTGCGAGAACAGGTTCATGCCCAGGGTGATCAGGTCGACGTTGCCGGTGCGCTCGCCCTGGCCGAACAGGCAGCCCTCGACGCGGTCGGCGCCGGCCATCAGGGCCAGCTCGGCGGCGGCGACGGCGGTGCCGCGGTCGTTGTGCGGGTGCACCGAGATGCAGATGTGCGCGCGGCGGGTCAGGTTGCGGGCCATCCACTCGAAGCGGTCCGCGTGCGTGGAGGGGGTCGAGCGCTCCACGGTGGCGGGCAGGTTCAGGATGATCTCGCGGCCCTCGGCCGGCTGCCAGACGTCGCAGACGGCCTCGCAGACCTCCAGGGCGAAGTCCAGCTCGGTGTCGGTGAAGATCTCCGGGCTGTACTGGTAGCCGAAGACCGTCTCCGGGCCCAGCAGCTTGTCCGCGTACTCCATGACCAGGCGGGTGCCGTCCACGGCGATCTGCTTGATCTGCTCCTTCGAGCCGCGGAAGACCACGCGGCGGAAGGTGGGGGCGGTCGCGTTGTACAGGTGTACGGTGGCGCGCTTGGCGCCGACCAGGGACTCCACGGTCCGCTCGATCAGGTCCTCGCGGGCCTGGGTCAGTACGGAGATCGTCACGTCGTCCGGGATCGCGCCCTCTTCGATGATGGAGCGCACGAAGTTGAAGTCGGTCTCGCCGGAGGAGGGGAAGCCGACCTCGATCTCCTTGTAGCCCATGCGCACCAGCAGGTCGAACATCTCGCGCTTGCGGGCGGGGGTCATCGGGTCGATCAGCGACTGGTTGCCGTCACGCAGGTCCGTGGACAGCCAGCGGGGGGCCTTGGTGACGCGGGCCTCGGGCCAGGTGCGGTCCGGGATGTCCACCTGCTCGTACGAGCCGTACTTGTGGATCGGCATCCCGGAGGGCTGCTGGGTGTGGGTCGCGTTGGTGATGGGCGTGGGGCGACCGACAAAAGTGTGCTGACTCATGGCGTAGGGCTCCTCGCGTGTCCGCGTGTAGTTCGCTGGGACGGCCGACAACGGTCGCAAAACCGCAACACCAAACTCCGCGGGGAGGGGGTCGGCCTACGACTACAGACCCTCGCCGCGGCAGCTAAGGAGAAGCAGCCCGATACGCATGATGGGCCGAGCCTAACCGAGCCGCGTCGTACGCGGGGACCTGTTTCAGTATGCAAGACCCACGGGTCCGTTTTGCCCTCTTTGTGAGCTACACCTCATTTTGCCCTCCCTCGGGTTGGCAGCTCCGTCCACACAACCGAATGAATCATGGTCGCTGCTAGTGACACAGAGGTGACGGACTGCCACATTGCCGGGCATGGATGCCTCCCACGCCCACCGCCACCCCGTCTTCTGCACCGTGGTGCCGCCGCACCTCCTGGACAAGATCGCCCGGTCCGAGGACCCCGCCCGCGCGGCCGCCGCCCGGCACACCCTGGAGCTGGACGCCTCGCACCGCGTCCGCCGCCAGCTGTCCGTCCTCCCGCCCGCGGGCGAAACGGTTTCCGAGACGCCCGAGCGCACCGTCTACGACGCCCAGCACCACACCCGGCTGCCCGGCAAGAAGGTCCGCGGCGAAGGCGGGGACGCCACCAAGGACGCCAGCGTCAACCGTGCCTACGCCGGGCTCGGGGCCACCTTCGAGCTTTACCTGAAGGCCTTCGGGCGTCATTCCATCGACGATGCCGGCCTGCCGCTGAACGCCACCGTCCACTACGACCGGCTGTACAACAACGCCTTCTGGGACGGCAGCCAGATGGTCTTCGGCGACGGGGACGGGGACCTCTTCCTCGATTTCACCGTCTCCGTCGACGTCATCGGGCACGAGCTGACCCACGGGGTCACCCAGTACACCGCCAACCTCGCCTATCACGACCAGTCGGGCGCGCTCAACGAGTCCATGTCCGACGTCTTCGGCTCCCTCATCAAGCAGTACTCGCTGTCCCAGACCGCCGAGGAGGCCGACTGGCTGATCGGCGCCGGACTGCTCGGGCCGGACGTCGACAGCGGCATGGCCCTGCGGTCGATGAAGGCACCCGGGACGGCGTACGAGGACGACGAGCTCGGCAAGGACCCGCAGCCCGCGACGATGGACGGCTACGTCCGCACCTCCCGCGACAACGGCGGCGTGCACATCAATTCCGGCATCCCCAACCACGCCTTCTACATCGTGGCGAGCGAGCTCGGCGGCAAGGCGTGGGAGCGGGCGGGACAGATCTGGTTCGACACCCTGACCGGCGGGGAACTGGCCCAGAACGCCGACTTCGCGGACTTCGCCGGGCTGACGGTGGCCGCGGCCGTGGCCCGGTACGGGGAGGGCGGCCCGGAACACCAGGCGCTGCAGAAGGCTTGGTCGACCGTCGGCCTGGGGTAGGAAGGCGGTATGCGGATACGGGTGGTGCGGACGGGCGGCTTCGCCGGGATCGAGCGGCGGGCCGAGGTGGACACCTCGGGCTTTCCCGACGCGGCCGATTGGCAGGCCCTGGCCCACCTGGCCCTGCGGCCCGCTCCGGCGGGCGATCCGGCGGACCGGATCCGGGACGGGTTCTCGTACCGGATCACGGTGGACGGACGGACGGTCTCCTGCGAGGAACCGAACCTGTCGCAGGCGCAGCGGGCACTGATCTCCCGCGTGCTGAAGGAGGGCGCCTGAGCGGCGCTTGAGGGGCAGCTGAGCGGCGCCGAAAAGGCTCGCGGACGGCTGCCGCGCGGCGGCGTCCGGGCACCCTCAACCGGGTGCCCGGACGCCGCCGCTTTGCTTTGATGGCCGGATGACCACGAGCTTCCCCTCCCCTTGTGACCCGCTGCTGCCCGAGCTGGAGCGCTACTACGACACGGCTCCCCGCGCGGGCGGTGCCCGGGTCGAGGACTTCGGTCCGCTGACGCTCTTCGTCCAGGAGTCCGCGGGCTGGCCGTACTACGCCCGCCCCGCGCTCGCGCCGGCCGGCGGAGGCGACGGCCACGCCGGCCACGCCGGTCCCGCCGGTCCCGCCGAGATCTCGGTGGCGGACGTGGAACGCGTGCTGGCCCGGCAGCGGGAGCTGAAGGTCCCGGAGTCCTTCGAGTGGGTGGCCGAAACCACCCCCTCCCTGCGGGGCGCGGTACGGGCCGCCGGACTGCGGGTCCACGAACATCCGCTGATGGTGCTGGACACCTCGGCGGTACGGATCCCCGCGCATCCGGAGGTACGCGTGCTCGGCGCGGCCGACCCGCTGCTCCGGGCGGCCGTGACGGTACCGATGCTGGCCTTCGCCGCGCCGGGCACGGCGGTGGGCGAGGCGGGCCCGGCCGAACTCGCGGTGGCGGAGCGGAACCCGGCCTCGGAGGGCCGACGGCTCCGGGTGTCCGGGATGATCGCGTCGGGCCGCACCGCGCTGGCGGCCGCCGTCAGCGACGGCGTGGTGCTGTGTTCCGGCCAGCACCTCCCGGTCGGCGACGTCACGGAGGTCGTGGGCGTCGGCACCCTTCCCTCGGCCCGCCGCCGGGGCCTGGCCCTCGCGGTGACGGCGGCCCTGGTCGCCGACGCCCTGGACCGCGGAGCCCGCACGGTCTTCCTCTCGGCCGGCGACGAGGACGTGGCCCGCATCTACGCCCGCCTCGGCTTCCGCCGGGCGGGCACGGCCCTGATCGCGGACCGCCCTCTGTAGGCCGCTCACCGCGGGGGAAGCCCGCCGCTCGGTGCCCGGTACCGGGAGGGGGAGGGACACGAGGGCCGGCTGGACATCTGTTTTTGCCGGAACGGCAAGGTTGTTCGGCCGGGGCGGGACGGGGGGCGGAGCATCGGGGGCGCCAGGCATCCGTACCGACCGGAAGAGGAAGTCCCATGTCGCACGAGCACCAGCACCGCTCCCCCGAGGCCGCCGCCGATTTCGTGGGCGAGGAGTACTGGGACACCCGCTACCGCGAGAGCGAGGAGGTCTGGAGCGGCGACGCCAACGCCGTGCTGGCCCGGGAAGCCGCCTCACTCGCCCCGGGACGGGCCCTCGATCTCGGCTGCGGCGAGGGCGGCGACGCCGTGTGGCTCGCGCGGCGGGGCTGGCGGGTCACCGGCACGGACATTTCCGGGGTCGCCCTGGAGCGGGCGGCGGCCCGTGCTGGCGAAGCCGGGGTCGCGGACCGCACCGAGTGGGAGCGGCACGACCTCGCGGAGTCCTTCCCCGCCGGGGAGTACGACCTGGTCTCCGCCTGCTTCCTGCACACCTTCGGCGCGTTCCCGCGCGGGGCGGTCCTGCGCCGGGCCGCCGCGGCCGTGGCCCCCGGCGGGATCCTGCTGGTCGTCGGGCACGCGGGCTGGGCGCCCTGGCAGGAGGACCGCCCGCAGGTGGCCTTCCCCACGCCCGACGAGGTCCTCGACCAGCTGGAGCTGGAGCCCGGCGCCTGGGAGGTGCTGCTCGCGGAGGAACACGTACGGGTCCAGAACCAGCCTGACGGCCGGCCCGGGACCCGTACGGACAACGCGGTGAAGGTGCGGCGGCTCCCCTAGGAGGCGGGCGACCGCACGCGTCGAAAGGTCAGAAACCCAGTTTGCGGAGCTGCTTGGGGTCGCGCTGCCAGTCCTTGGCGACCTTCACGTGCAGGTCGAGGAAGACCGGAGTGCCGAGCAGCGCCTCGATGTGCTTGCGCGACTTCATCCCGACCTCCTTCAGGCGGGCGCCCTTCGGGCCGATGATGATGCCCTTCTGGCTGGGCCGCTCGATGTACAGGTTCGCGTGGATGTCCAGCAGCGGGCGGTCCGCCGGCCGGTTCTCGCGGGGGATCATCTCCTCGACGACGACGGCGATGGAGTGCGGGAGCTCGTCCCGTACGCCTTCCAGCGCGGCCTCGCGGATCAGCTCCGCGACCATCACCATCTCGGGCTCGTCGGTGAGGTCGCCCTCCGGGTACAGCGGCGGGCTCTTCGGCAGCATCGGCGCGATCAGGTCCGCCAGCAGCTGGACCTGGCTGTCGCCGACCGCCGAGACGGGGACGATCTCGGCCCACTCGAAGCCCAGCTCCTCGGCGAGCTGGTGGACGGCGATGAGCTGCTCGCCCACCACCTTGGACTCGACGAGGTCGGTCTTCGTGATGATGGCGATCTTGGGGGTCTTCTTGATCCCCGCGAGCTCCTTGATGATGAACTTGTCGCCGGGGCCGAGCTTCTGGTCGGCGGGCAGGCAGAAGCCGATGACGTCGACCTCGGACCAGGTCGCGCGCACGACGTCGTTGAGTCGCTCGCCGAGCAGCGTGCGCGGCTTGTGCAGGCCGGGCGTGTCTACCAGGACGAGCTGGGCGTCGGGGCGGTGCACGATGCCGCGGACCGTGTGGCGGGTGGTCTGCGGCCGGTTGGAGGTGATCGCGACCTTGGTGCCCACGAGCGCGTTGGTCAGGGTCGACTTCCCCGCGTTGGGGCGGCCGACGAAGCATGCGAAGCCCGCACGGTGCGGGCTGGTGGTCTCGGGGGAACGATCGCTCATACGGGCCATTCTCCCCGATGCGGCTCCCAGCGCCGACCAGGCCGCCGCCAGGAGCGCGAGGGCGGCCGCCAGGAGGCCGTTCAGAGCGGGGTGCGCGGCATGGCCGGCGGTGGCCCGGGGGCGGAGGGTGACGTTCCCGACGTTGTGCAGCGTGTACGAGATCTCCGCGCCGCCGGCGCCTCCCGCGGTGACGCGGAGGTCCTCGACGGCGAGGGCGGGAGCGATGCGGCCGGTGACCCGGAGGTACACCCGGGCGGCGACCGCCTGCCGCACGCCGATCCCCTGCCCGGCCGTGCCGCTCGGCCGGTCTTCCAGGACCACGATGGCTCCGGGATGGTCCCCGGGCTCCGCGCGGTCCGGAACGGTCAGGGTGAAGCCGACGGCGACCGCCCGGCCGGCGGGGACGGCGATCCGGTCCTGCGCTAGCCGCGCCCAGGCACCGGTGGCCGTCCGCGGTTCGTCGGGGCCGCGCGGGGCGAAGCCGCCGTCGCGGGCGGTGTTGTAGGCGTCGGCGGCGTAGAGGCGGAAGGTGCGGGGCCGGTCGGTCCGGTTGGTGACGGTGACGGTGTCGGCGACGCTCGCGCCGGGGCCGGGACGGGGGCCGGGGTGGCCGGGGTGCGAGTCGTGTCGGGAGCCGGACCGGGGGTCTGCGCCGGATCAGTACTCGGCGCCGGATCCGCATCCGGCTCCGGCTCCGGCTCCTGGGCCGGGTCCCGCACCGGCGGCGCGTCGGCCGCGCACGTCGTGTCGAGGTCGAGCAGGTTGCTGGTGTGCAGGGTGTAGCCGCCCGGGGCGAGGGTGATCTCGCCGGGCGCGGTGACGGTGAAGGTGCCCGTCATGGTGACGGCCGGCAGCGCGCCGCCCGCCTCGACGGGGGCGTTGCGCTTGGCGCCCACGACCGTGACCTCGCCGCTCAGCGCTCCCCCGAGGACGACCCGCCCGGTCGGGGTGAGCACGTCGGCGGGCAGGTCGGCGGGGAGCGGGTTCACGGCGGGGGTGCTGATCACCGAAAAGGTCACGGTGACGGTGTCGCCGACGCGCGCCGCCGGGTTGTCCACGGTGATCCGGGCGGTGGTGGGCCCGTCGGCGGGCGGGAGACCCGCCTCCTGGGGCGCCAGGCAGTGCGTCGGGAACTCGACCCGGCCCGGCACCTGCCCCGGGGGCGTCTCCCCCTCGGCGGCGGCGGGCGAGCTCAGCGCGCCTGCGGTCGCGGCCGCCGCCAGCACCGCCATGCCGACCGCCGTAGGCCACCCTCTGCTCCGTGCCGATGCCCGCGCTGCCCGCTTCTCTGCACCAAGTCAAGGGGGACCGGCGACTGTCCAGGAGACGGTCCCGGCCCATCCGCTCCCCGCGAGCCCGGCGACGGCAGGCACCGCCAGGGCCAGGGCGATCCCGACCGGCGCCCAGGTCTCGTGCCCGCCGGCGTCGTGCATCCCGTTCTCCGCCATGACCGTGGTCCGTACGCCCTGGCGGCTCAACTCCGCCTCGACGGCGGCCTGGGCACGGGCCCCGTAGCGGTTGCGGACGAGCGGGATGCTGAGGAAGGGGAGCGCGATCAGGATCTGGAGAGCGGCGATCGTGGTGTTCATCGGGGGTCCTCGTTTCGGTGTTCCTGCCTGACGACGACGTCACCATGAGGCGCCGCGCTGACACGCTCCCGTCGTCCTTGCCGCGATCACTGGTTGCCGATCGGTGCCCCCTATTCGAATCAATTCCGATCGACGTTTTTTGTTAGGGTCAAACATGCTGATCATCTGTCGACCCGGAGCTCAGGGGACGGAGGCACCGTGGAAAACGCAGATCTCTCGGTGGAGGCCGAGCGGCTCAAGAGCCTCGCCCGCGACCTCGACGCGATGCAGGAAGTTCTGACGAAACAACTGCTGCGCATGGACGAGATCGTGGACGCCATCGAGGCGCGCTGGCGGGGGCCGGCGGCGGAGGCGTACCGCGCCCGGCATCGCGCGGCAGCGGAGGACGCCGTAAGCATCAGGGGGACCATGAAGCTGCTCGCCGAGGCAATGCGCCTCAGCGAGGGCGGGTTCACGGCGCACGAGCTCGAAGTCCTGCAGCAGTTCAGACGGGTACAGGCGGGGGCTGACGTGTCAGCGGAGGCGGACGTCCTCTCCACACCGAACGTCGCACCGGTCGCCACGCCACGCAGCCGCATAGCCGACCTGTGAGCAGGTAACACCGGCTCGACCAGCCATCAAGGACACGAGGGGGAACCGTGCCGTCTGGTGACGACGGGATATCAGTCGACTTCGCGACGCAACAGAAGCTCGCGGGCGACCTTGAGGCCATCCTCAAGGCACTCAACGAGCAGCTGGACGTGCTCTACGAACGGGCCGAGAAGGTCGTGTTGACCTGGGACGGCGAAGCCAGGCAGTCGTTCATCGACCAACTCGACCGATGGGACCGGTCGGCGCAGGACCTGGTCGCGACCCAGGCCTGGCTCCACGACATCGTCGTCAACGGGCACCACAGCTACGCGAACGCCCACAAGGCCGTGCTGCACGGATGGGGAGCGGCCTGATGGCAGGGACTGCTCCGCCGCCGCCAAACCAGAACGGCGGCTTCGACGTCCAGCCAGTGCACGTCTACCACGCCTCGGAACTGGTGAAGGATGCGCAGTTCGCCCACGCCGACCGGGCATTCGTGCTGGTCGACGCGCTGAACAAGTACAACCAGTCCGCCGGCAGAGGCTGGGGCGCCCACAACTTCGCGGTTGCCTACATGATCGTGACGGAGAAGTTCCTGGAGGCCTGGGGCAGGAGCGTGGTCAGCGTCGGCGGCGCCGCCGTGGGCCTGACCGTCACCGCCAACCACTATGTGCTGGCCGACTGGGAGGCGAGCGGTCGCAAGGGTGCGCAGCCGAGGAACGCCCCGGAGCCCGTCGTCATCAACAAGCCGCCTCGGTACGGCCCCGTCAACAGCATCAAGTGGTCGGGCACCGGAGAGGACGCCGACTCCTGGTGGATCTCCGGGATCCTCGGCGAGTTCCCCGACTGGCTCGCCCTCATCGTCGGGCCCTCGTTCCAGCATCTTCTGCGCCTCGGGAAGGCACACGAGATCACTCCTGGCTTCAAGCAGGAGGATGGCCGGGACATGGCAAAGTCCTGTCGTACCGGAATTGGAAGAGGCGATCCTCAGCGCCCCGACGTACCAGTCCGAGATCGCGCGCGCCCAGGGGTTCGGTGCGCGGTCGCTCAACGAGTTCAAGCAGGAACACAGCTGGCAGCGCGGCGGCGAGAGTCCCACCCCGTTCATGTACTCGTTCGACCTTGCGACGAACGAGGACCTCGGGGGCGGCCACACCCTGGAGAAGCATGTCGGCAAGACCGATGAGCAGCTGCTACAAAGGCATCGGGACCAGACCAAGCCGTCCGGGAAGCTTGAGCTCATGTCAGCGTCGAGCTTCGCCGACTTCGAATCCGCCCAGAAATACACTCAGTACAACATCCGCCACAACACCGCAGAGATCCAGGACTGGCTGAAGAATCCACCCCCGGCCAAACCCGCACTGTCCATCGTCGTTCCCTCGATACCGCTGGAGGGACCACTCACCGGAGACGCAGTGACCGGGCGGACTTCTCGGGGCGTGAAAGGCGTAGTGATGCCCGTCCAGGATGCCAAAGGCGTGAGAACGCGCCTTCAGTACGACCCGAACCTGAACCCGCCCTTCGTCGTCCATACGTCGTCACCTGAATAGTGGAGTGGATGATGTCTAAACTCACCACGGAGGCGTGGGCGGACGCACTCGAGCTGTACCAATACAGCTATACCTCCGTCGCCGTTGGCCGCCGGGAGCACGAGGAGTGGTGGCTCGACGTAGCCGCCATCATGCTCGGCCAGACCGCCGACCCGCGCGGATGGCCATCGCTCGACCCGGACGAGGGCGAGTTCGAACGACGGGACGATCCGCTGTTCCCCTTTGCAGAGGCCCCGACGGCACCTGAGGACGTGGTCCGCTTCCGACGGCGAGTGACCGAGATCCCCAGGAACTCGGCCCATTCGCTGCTCGTCATGCTCAGCATTCCCGGCCTGGACGCGACAAAGGCACCGGAGTTCGACCATGATCGGCCCGAAATGGAACGCCGGGCAGACCTGATCATTTCGCGCTTCCCTGACGGCACGCGCTTCTACTCCAACATCGGATGGAAGGGCGATAATCCAGACTTCTACGAACAGCCGGTCCGCCTGACGGACCCGTTCAGCCGCTACGGCTGGGACGCTGGTCTGATTGCCGTCAACAACAGCGAAGTCGCAATGATCTGGTATTTCGACCCCACCTGATCAGACCCACCGAACTGGCGAACCCATGCTGACACGAACCGCCACCTATCCCGACCGGGAGACCGCCCAGTGGGCCACCCAGGAAGTCATCACCCGTAACGAACAAACCATCCACCGCTGGCTCGCCCAGGCCACCTGCCCCGTCCGCGACGCTCATGGGGTGAGCACCCGCATCAAGTACGGCCCGAACCTGAACCCGCCCTTCGTCGTCGTCACGTCTATGCCTGAATAATGGAGTGAATGATGGACGATCTCACGGCGGATGCCTGGGCGGACGGACTTGCGCTGTACGAGGAGCGATGGGCATTCGCAGCCGTGGCCCCGCGTAGTCACGCGGAGTGGTGGTTGGACGTTGCAGCGATCATGCGTGGTGAAACCGCTGATCCCCGGGGTTGGGCGTCACTCGGTCCCTACGAGGAGGAGGTCGACCGCGAGGTCGAGACGTTCGCCTGGATCGAGCCCCCCACCCATCCGGCCGACGTGGCTCGGTTCCGGCACTCCGTCAATGAGCTGCCACGCTCCTCGGCCACATCACTGATGGTCCTTCTTGCAATCGTCGGCATGGACGCGGCGAAGACATGGGATTTCAACGAGCGGCAACCGGAGATGGAACGCCGCGCTCAGTTGCTGCTCTCTCGGTTTCCTTTCGGCACCCGTTTCTACTCCAACATCGGCTGGGACGGCGAGGCGCCGAATTTTTACGAGCAGCCGGTCAACGCGACCAGTCCATTCAGCCGGAGCCGCTGGGATGCGGGGCTGCTCGCGGTCAACGACACCGAAGTCGCCCTGATCTGGATATTCGAATCATTCTGACCTTTCCGACCCAACGGGGGACCCCGTGCTGACGCGAACCGCCACCTACCCCGACCGGGAAACCGCCCAATGGGCCACCCAGGAGGTCATCACCCGTAACGAGCAGGCCATCCACCGCTGGCTCGCCCAGGGCACCCGCCTCCGGATCACCCTCGAAGCGGCCTGGCCCTCCCGTCCCGATCCGGTCGGCCGTGTCCTGCTCCAGGCCATGGCCTTCGCCGGGCGCGGGCCCGTGGACGTACGGGCCGCGCGGGTGGTGCTCCGGCGCGCGCCCGACGCACCCCACGGCTTCGTCGTACACACCACCGTCCCGATCTACCTGTAGAGGCCACACCCGATGTCCATGAAGCCCATCGACTTCGACCGCCGCTACGGCGAGCTGGACCAGGTGATCAGCGCCTACCTCGGCCAGCCCGCCGACGACGAACCCGACCGGCCCAGCCTCGCCCTCCGGGCCTACCTGCGGCACACCTGGCACACCCGCCCCTGGGCCCTGTCCGTCGCGGAACAGCAACTGCGCGCTTACGCCAACAATCCGCCCGGTCGGCTGCGTCAGCGGCTCGGCGAGTTCTACCCGGTCCCGGACATCGGCCTATCCGACTCCGAGATCCAGGCATGGCTCGTCCAGCTCGCCGACCACATCAAGCAGAGCATCGAGAGTGGCGAGGTCCCTCGCCCATCGGAGCTGCCCGAGACCCGTTGGGAATGGCATGCGCGTTTCCCCGAACTCGGACAGTTCCTCGGCGGCTGGTTCTCGCAGGACATGCCGGACGAGTTCACCGACCACGAGGCGGCCGTCCGCGACTACGCCGACTCGACAGACCGCACTCTCGTGGCCCGCGTCGTCGGCGAGATCCGCGAGCTGCTCGCACTTGGACTGGACGAGGCCGACCACGCACTCGCCGTAGCAGAACTGGGAATGGAGCTCGAACCGCCGGGAGACCACTCGGCGGGCAGCTGGCTCAGTGCCGTTGCCGATGAGCTGAGCGGCTTCCGGCCCAAGTACGCGTAGCCGGCTACTGCCGGTATCAGGGTGCGGCTGCGCAGGTACGGAACGACGGGAGTGACGGCGGTCCCGTCAGGCCCGAGAACGGCGTACCGGGGTATGGACTCCAGCTCGACGACCGAGCCAAGGCGAGGTACTACGACCCCGCCCTCGATCAGCTGGCGGTGTAAATCCTGCAACACGCACTTCCTTGGATGCGTAGATCACGGCAGTCCATGATCGGCGATAGTGCAGTTAACACACCACTGCCCGCACTGCCCGCTCCCTGGGTTCCCGTACCCCGACAGGGGGCCGTTCACGAGCGGGCGGCGGGATAAGTCAACGCACGGACCCGGCAGCAACTGATGTCCCATCAGGAGATGGGAGGATCTCGTCCCGGATCTCGTCCCGGATGCCGCCCCGGGTCTCCTCCCGGGCCTCCTGCCGGGTCTCCCTGAACGTCCTGCGGTAGGCGGTCGGGCTGACGCCGAGCGCCGCCTGGACGTGCTTGCGCAGCGACTGCGCCCCGCCGAAGCCCGTCTCCCGCGCCAGCTGTTCCATCGGCATGTCGGTCTGTTCCAGCAGGGCCCGGGCCCGCTCCACCCGCTGCCCGACGATCCACTCGCCGGGGCTGACCCCCGACTCCTCGCGGAACCTGCGCGTGAAGGTCCGTACGGACATGGTCTCCTGCCGGGCGAGATCGGTCAGCCGCAGCGGCTCGTGCAGCCGGTCCATCACCCATGCGCGGGCCGCCGCGGTACTGGCCTGCTGAAGCTCCGGCACCGGGCGCGCGATGAACTGCGCTTGCCCGCCGTCGCGGTGCGGCGGTACGACGGTGAGCCGGGCCACCTGGTTGGCGACGGCCGCGCCGTGGTCCCGGCGCACGATGTGCAGGCACAGGTCGATGCCCGAGGCGACACCGGCCGAGGTCAGCACGTCCCCCTCGTCGGTGTAGAGGACGTCCGCGTCGACCCGTACGGCCGGGAACAGCTGCTGGAAGTGCTCGGCGGAGGACCAGTGGGTGGTGGCCCGGCGGCCGTCGAGATATCCGGCGGCCGCCAGCACGTAACCACCGGTGCAAATGGAGACGAGCCGCGTTCCGGGCCTGATGTGCGCGAGCGCGGCGGCGAGTTCGGGAGTGAGCCGGCCCTCCGAGTGGACCGGGCCCAGCTCGTAGGAGGCGGGGACCACCACCGTGTCGGCCGTGGCCAGCAGTTCCGGCCCGTGGTCGACGTGGATCGCGAAGTCGGCGTCCGTGGGCACCTGCCCGGGGGCGAGCCCGCAGGTGCGGATCTCGTAGAGCGGCCGGCCCGCCGGATCCTTGGCCCGGCCGAAGATCCGGTGCGGGATCCCGAGCTCGAACGGCAGCAGACCGGCGAGGGCGAGGACGACGACGCGGTGCGGCTGGGAGTCCATGGCCCGATCATATCGACAGCTGTCATTCAGGCCACTGTCGGAAGGGGCCACCGCGGCCGGAAACTTCTCTCGTGACGACGCAGACAGCACCCGCACCCGCCCCCGAGTCCGCCCCTCCCGGCATCCACCGCGCCTGGTCCGTGGCGGCCGTCGCCTTCGTGACGATCATCGGCGCCGCCGCCTTCGCCTCCCTCCCCGGGCTGCTCATCGAGCCGCTGCACGAGGAGTTCGACTGGTCGCGCGGCACCATCGGCCTCGCCGTCTCCGTGAACCTCGCGCTGTACGGGCTCACCGCGCCGTTCGCCGCCGCGCTGATGGACCGCTTCGGCATCCGGAAGGTCGTGGCGATCGCGCTGACCGTCATATCCGCCGGCTCGGTGGCCACGGTGTGGATGACCGCCTCCTGGCAGCTGGTCATGTACTGGGGCGTTCTGGTCGGTCTGGGCAGCGGCTCGATGGCCCTGGCCTTCGCCGCGACGGTGACCAACCGCTGGTTCGTCGCCCGGCGCGGCCTGGTCACGGGCGTCCTCACCGCCGCCGGGGCCTCCGGCCAGTTGATCTTCCTGCCGCTGCTGGCCTGGCTGGTGGAGCACCACGGCTGGCGCCCGGCGGCCGTCACCGTCTCGCTGGCGGCCCTGACGGTCGTGCCCTTCGTCTGGCTGCTCCTGCGCGACCACCCGGCGGACATCGGGCTCGCCCCGTACGGCGGCACCTACGCGCCCAAGCCCGCGCCCGCCCTGGGAGCCGCCCGCCGCACGGTGACCGTGCTCTTCACGGCGGCCCGGACGGGCCCCTTCTGGCTGCTGGCGGGCACCTTCGCGATCTGCGGAGCCTCGACGAACGGCCTGGTCAAGACCCACTTCGTACCGTCGGCCCACGACCACGGCATGCCGGTGACGGCGGCGGCGGGGCTACTGGCGGTGATCGGCGTCTTCGACGTGATCGGCACGGTGTTCTCCGGCTGGCTGACGGACCGCTTCGACGCCCGCCGCCTCCTCGTCGTCTACTACGCCCTGCGCGGGATCTCGCTGCTCTTCCTGCCGATGCTGCTGGCCCCCTCCGTACACCCGCCGATGCTGCTCTTCATCGTCTTCTACGGCCTGGACTGGGTCGCGACCGTCCCGCCGACGATCGCCCTGTGCCGCGAGCACTACGGCGAGGACAGCGCCATCGTCTTCGGCTGGGTCCTGGCCTCGCACCAGGTGGGCGCCGCGCTGGTGGCCTTCCTCGGCGGCCTGGCCCGCGACGCCTTCGGCTCGTACGACCTCGTCTGGTACGCCTCGGGCGCACTATGCGCGATGGCGGCCCTGATGGCCATGGTCATCCGCCGCCGCCCGGCCGCCGCCCCGCTGCCCGCTTGACGCCCGGCCCGCGGTTCAGCCGGCCGGAGTCGTGGACTTGAGCGTGCCGTCCGGGGCCGCCAGCAGGACCGGGGTGTCCGGGCCGCCGAGGTCGCGGACCGCCGCGCGGTCGGCTTCGGCCGGGGCGTCCGCCGCGCTGACGACCGCCGCCGCCTCCAGGGACTGGGCTCCGCTGGCCACCGCCATCGCGACGGCCGTCTGGAGCGCGCTGAGCTTCAGGGAGTCCAGCTCCACCGTTCCGGCGACGTACGTACGGCCGGTCTCGTCCCGGACCGCCGCCCCCTCGGCCACGCCGTTGCGGGCCCGGGCGCTGCGCGCCAACGTGATGATCTTGTTGTCTTCGGGGTCGATCCCGGTGCTGTCGGTCATGGTCCGAAGCATAGGGAGCGGGTCCGCGGGGCGGCACGACGGCCCCGCGGACACGCTCCCGCTCCACCCTCCGGCGCCCCCGAGGGGGCCCGGGCGGCTACGGCCGGTCCAGCCGCAGCCGCTCCGCCTTCGGCAGGCCGGCGACCACCAGGTCGTACGAGTCCTCGACGAGCTCCCGGACCAGCGCGTCGGGCAGGGCCCCCGGCCCGCCCGCCGTGACCGTGTTCCAGTGCCGCTTGTTCATGTGCCAGCCCGGCACGACCGCCTCGTGCTCCTCCCGCAGCCGCACCGCCTGCTCCGGTTCGCACTTGAGGTTGACCTTCAGGGGGTCGCCGTCCAGCGCGCTCAGCGCGAACACCTTCCCCAGCACCTTGAACACCGAGGTCTCGGGGGTGAAGGGGAACTCCTCCACCGCCGCGTTGAAGCCCAGGCAGAAATCGCGCAGCTCGGCCGGTGTCATTGCGCCCCGTCCTGCGGCGCCACGGCCGGAGCCAGTGGCTCGACGAGTACCGTCACGATCTTGTTCCGCCGCCCCGCCGGGGATTCGGCGGTCAGCCGCAGCGGCCGCCCGTCCGGCAGGTTCACCACCGCCGAGGCGCCCGCGATCGGCACCCGGCCCAGCGCCTTGGCCAGCAGCCCGCCGACGGTCTCCACGTCCTCGTCGTCGAAGGAGTCGACCTTGAACAGCTCCCCCAGGTCGGTGATGTCGAGGCGCGCGGTGACCCGGTAGCTGTCCCCGCCCAGCTCCTCCACCGGCGCGATCTCCCGGTCGTACTCGTCGGTGATCTCGCCGACGATCTCCTCCAGGATGTCCTCGATGGTGACGATGCCGGCGGTGCCGCCGTACTCGTCGATGACGACCGCGACGTGGTTGCGCACCGACTGCATCTCGCGCAGCAGGTCGCCCGCGTTCTTGGTGTCCGGCACGAAGACCGCCGGCCGCATCGCCGTGGAGACCAGACCGGTCTCCGACTCGCGGCTGATGTGCGTCTTGCGGACCAGGTCCTTCAGGTACACGACGCCGACGATGTCGTCCTCGTTCTCCCCGGTGACGGGGATGCGCGAGAAACCGGACCGCAGCGCGAGCGTGGTCGCCTGACGGATCGTCTTGTACCGCTCGATGCACACCAGGTCGGTGCGCGGCACCATCACCTCGCGCACGAGCGTGTCGCCCAGCTCGAAGACCTGGTGCACCATCCGGCGCTCGTCGTCCTCGATGAGCGATTCCTTCTCCGCCAGGTCCACCATCGCGCGCAGCTCGGCCTCGGAGGCGAAGGGCCCCTTGCGGAAGCCCTTGCCGGGCGTGAGCGCGTTGCCGATGAGGATCAGCAGCTGGGGGATCGGCCCCATGACACGGGCGAGCGGTACGAGGACGTACGAGGCCGCCGTCGCGGTGTTCAGCGGGTGCTGCCGGCCGATGGTGCGCGGCGACACCCCGACCGCCACGAACGAGACCAGCACCATCACGGCGATGGCCACGAGCAGCGCGGTCCAGTTCTCCCCGAACTCGTCGAGGCAGACGTAGGTGACGAGCACGCCCGCCGCCATCTCGCAGGTGACGCGGACCAGCAGGGCGACGTTGAGGTAGCGGGTGGGGTCGGCGGCGACCTGCGCCAGTTTGGCGCTGCCGCGCCGGCCGTCCCGTACGGCCTGTTCGGCGCGGAAGGTGGAGATCCGGGCGATCCCGGACTCCGCGCACGCCGCGAACCAGGCCACCACGACCAGCAGGACGGCCCCGGTGATCAGCTGCGGATCGCCGGTCACGAGACGGTCGGGGCCGGGGACGGACCGCTCACGCCGCGCTCGCCGCGCCAGCCGTCGACGATGGCCGCCTGGAGGCCGAACATCTCGGCCTTCTCGTCCGGCTCCTCGTGGTCGTAGCCGAGCAGGTGCAGCACCCCGTGGACGGTCAGGAGCTGGAGCTCCTCGTCCATGGAGTGCTGCGTCGGCGCGTCCTCGCCCTGCCTCTTCGCCACTTCGGGGCAGAGCACGATGTCACCGAGGAGTCCTTGCGGGGCCTCCTCCTCGTCCTTCGTCGGCGGACGCAGTTCGTCCATCGGGAAGGACATGACGTCGGTGGGTCCGGGCAGATCCATCCACTGGATGTGGAGCTGCTCCATCGCCTCCTCGTCGACGACGATGACGGAGAGCTCCGAGAGCGGGTGGATCCGCATCCGGGCGAGCGCGTAGCGGGCGATGTCGAGGATCGCCCGCTCGTCGACCTCGGTTCCGGACTCGTTGTTGACGTCGATCGACATGGTGCGCTGGGTTCTACTTCCGCTGGTAGCCGTTCCGGGACGGTTTCGCGTCCTGGCTGTCGTCGTACTTCTCGTACGCGTCGACGATACGGCCGACCAGCTTGTGCCGGACGACATCCTCGGAGGTGAGCCGCGAGAAGTGGATGTCCGGAACTCCTTCGAGGATCTCCTGGACCTGACGCAGACCGCTCTTGGATCCACCCGGCAGGTCGACCTGGGTGACGTCACCGGTGACGACGATCTTCGAGTCGAACCCGAGCCTGGTCAGGAACATCTTCATCTGCTCGGGGGTGGTGTTCTGCGCCTCGTCGAGGACGACAAAAGCCTCATTAAGGGTGTTGTGCGTCAGCAGGTAGTCCTGTGTGACGTACAGCGAGTCTTCGGCGGCGACCTGAATGCACACCGCCTCTTCCCGGCCCGCGGGCTCGATGGCGTCGATGAACCGCATCGGACGCCCGCCGCCGCCGGCCGCGTGGTAGGCGTCCCGCTTGCGCGTGAGGCGGAAGGGCTCGATGCCCTCGGGGAGGCGGATGTCGACGACGTGCGAGTCGCGCCTGTGAGCGGCCAGGGCCGTGCCCCGCGCCCGGCCTTCGGCCCTGCGGCGCCGGGTGTAGGCGACACCGCCAAGAGACTGGACGAGGGCAATGACGTCGTCCCGAAGGACGATCGAGGCCGTGGAGTACTGGATACGGCACGTACGGTCCTTCTGGGTGACCGGACCACCGTCAGAGTCAAGCAGGCCCTGGAGCACCGCGAGGCGGACCTCCGCCGTGTTGAACAGGTAGTCGTCCGGCACGGACTTGGAGTGCGAACGACTGCCGAGCAGATCCAGTTCTCGCATGGCCCGGGTGACGGGGTTCTCCAGGGTGACCACGTCGCCGGGCGACTTCACCCTGTTCAGGACGTAGTCGACACCGCCCTTGTACCGTGCTGTGACTCCAGGAAGCGCTGCCACCAAGGCGTGGACGAGTTCGTCGTCCTCCGTAGCGAAGGACGGTGTGGTGGAGCCGGTGATGCACCCGTCGCCGAGCAGCAGCCCCAGAGCGTACGCGTCCATGGGGACCTCGCGTTCCGGGAAGCAGACCGGCGCGGTCAGCATCGGCAGCTCGTACCGACGGGCGTGCGCGGCCCGCAGGTTGCCGATCATCTCCTTCGTCTCCAGGACCCGCCACGGCTTGTCGCGACGGCGGTCCGACGCCGTCCGCACGGTCCACAGGTGTTCGCCGCAGGCCAGCGTCCAGGAGCCATCCTGCGCCGAAAGCCGGTAGATGTCCTTCTCGCCCTGCGGGTACACGCCGAGGACGGGGGTCGGCTCGCCGTTCGAGCCGATGACCAGATCTCCAACCTGGAGGTCACCGATGGGGCGCCAGCCGTCCGGCGTCAGCACCTTGGTGAAGACGGGCTGCGACCTGCCCCTCATGTATGCCAGCGGCGCCACCTCGATGGTGCCCGCCGCCATGAGCCGGGGGATCGAGTCCGGGTCGATCATGTCGTGCAGCGCGTCGTAGAGCGGGCGCAGGTACGGGTCGATCTTGTCGAAGAGGGTGCCGGGGAGGAATCCCAGGCGTTCGCCCGCTTCGACCGCCGGGCGGGTCAGGATGATCCGGCTGACCTGCTTGGACTGCAGGGCCTGGACCGCCTTGGCCATGGCGAGGTAGGTCTTGCCGGTACCGGCGGGGCCGATGCCGAAGACGATCGTGTGCTTGTCGATCGCGTCGACGTACCGCTTCTGGTTGAGCGTCTTGGGGCGGATGGTGCGGCCGCGGCTGGAGAGGATGTTCTGGGTGAGCACCTCCGCCGGGGTCTCCTGCGGGCCGTCGCCGTTGTCGCTCGACTTGAGCATGGCGATCGAGCGTTCCACTGCGTCCTCCGTCATCGGCTGCCCGGTGCGGAGCACCAGCATCATCTCGTCGAACAGGTGCTGGATCAGGGCCACTTCCGCCGCCGCGCCGATCGCGCTGACCTGGTTGCCGCGCACGTGGATGTCGACCTCGGGGAAGGCCTTCTCGATCACGCGCAACAGTGCGTCGCCCGATCCGAGGAGGGACACCATCGGATGGGTGGCCGGGACGGTGAAGTGGGCCCGCGCCTGCCCCGGCGCGGGAATCTGGGCTCTCGATGTCTGAGTCATGGGCCGGCACTGTGGCCTGCGCATACCTCCCACTGAGGGGCCGTGCCGATCGACGACCTCCGGACTTCCAAGCGTACGTCGCCGCCGCCCCGACCCCGAGGGGTTTTCCGGCACGCTCCTACGCGGGGTGCCGGAAGCCGATGGTCGGGACCGCCCGGCGCCTGCTGGCGGGGGCGTGGTCCGGCGGAACCAGGTCGTCCAGGAAGCCGTACCGTCCGCGCAGGGCCTCCGGGGCGGTGCGCCACCAGGCGGCCACTTCCGGCCAGCCGGGGGCCGACAGGGAGCCTCCGAACTCCTGGACCGACAGGGCCGCCGTGAGGCCCGCGAAGGCCAGCCGGTCCGCGAGCGGCCAGCCGGCGAGGGTTCCGGTGAGGAATCCGGCCACGTAGACGTCGCCCGCGCCGGTCGGGTCCAGCGCGTCGACCGCGATCGCCGGGACCTCGGCGGTCTCCCCGGTCCGCCCGTCCACCGCGTACGAGCCCTCGGAACCCATGGTCACCACCGCGATCGGGACCTTTTCGGCCAGCGCCCGGGCCGCCGTGCGCGGGCAGCCGGTGCGCGTGTAGGCCATCGCTTCTCCCGCGTTGGGCAGGAAGGCCTCGCAGTGCTCCAGGTCGGCCAGCGCCCCCAGGTCCCACCGGCCGCTCTCGTCCCACCCGACGTCGGCGAAGACCCGCGCCCCGCGACGGGCCGCCTCGGCCACCCATGCCTCGCCGCCGCCCGTGCCGAGCGAGGCCACCGCCGCGCGGGCGCGGGGCGGGCACTGGGGGAAGGGACCGGCGCCCGCCGGGGGCGGGGCCTCGTGGCCGTGCGAGACCATCGTGCGCTCGCCCTCGTACGCCATGGACACGGTGACGGGGCTGTGCCAGCCGGGCACGGTCCGTGACATCGACAGGTCGATGCCCTCGCCCTGGGCGAGCGCGTCCCAGCAGTACTCGCCGTAGTGATCGTCCCCGAAGGCGGCCGCGAGCGAGGTGCGCAGGCCGAGCCGGGCGAGGGCGGTGGCCATGTTGGCCACGCCGCCGGGGCTGGAGCCCATGCCCCGCGCCCAGGACTCCGTACCGCGCACCGGGGCCGAGTCGAGGCCGGTGAAGATGATGTCGAGGAACACCGTGCCGGTCAGGAAGACGTCGCAGCCGGGCTCTTGGGGATCGCGCAGCGGACCGAGCGGGTCCACGGCGTCGGTTCGGCTGTCCCGGCTGTCCCTACTGCTCACGATGCATTCCCCGTTCGGCGCGCGTCTCGCTGGAAGTGATGCCTGATGGAAGTCTTGGCGGGTCGTTTCTGCAAGGGGTCAACGCACCACGGCCGCCCGGCCCCTCCCTCGCGGAGGGATCCGGACAACAGTGTGACGCAGATCACCACCCGAACGCTCTTTCTCCCGGGTTCCGGCCGCGGCTCGCTTCCACCTGGCGACGGGGAGTCCGGCAAGGCCGGCCCGGCTCGATCGTGGCCGTGCTCGCCGCCGGGACCGGCCGCCCGGCCGCCGCCCTCAGGCCCGCTTCGGCACGGGGACCCGTACGAGGTCCGCGGCGATCGTCAGCTCGCCCTCGAACCCGGCCGCCCGGGCCTGGCGCTCGAACTCCGCCGGGTCGCCGTAGCGCTGCGAGAAGTGCGTCAGCACGAGGTGCCGTACGCCCGCGTCCCGCGCCGCCCGGGCGGCCTGTCCGGCGGTGAGGTGACCGTGGTCGGTGGCCAGTTGGACGTCCTCGTCGAGGAACGTCGACTCGATCACGAGCATGTCGCAGCCCTCTGCGAGCGCGTCGACGCCCTCGCAGAGCCGGGTGTCCATCACGAAGGCGAAGCGCTGGCCGGCGCGCGGCTCGCTGACCTCTTCGAGGGTGACCTCGCCGAGGCGTCCCTCGCGCTGGATCCGGCCCACGTCCGGCCCTTCGATCCCGTGGAGCGCGAGCAGTTCGGGGCGTATCCGGCGCCCGTCGGGCTCGGTGACGCGGTAGCCGAAGGACTCCACCGGGTGCGAGAGCCGCACGGCGTCCAGGGTGTACGAGCCGGTGCGCGCCAGGATCCCGTCCTCGGCCACCGGTTCCTCGGCCAGCCGGACCGTCTCGCGGTAGGCCGTGGCGTAGCGCAGCCGGTCGAAGAACTTCTGCCCGGAGGCCGGATAGTGCGCGGTGACGGGGTGCGGGACCCGGTCGAGGTTGATGCGCTGGATCACCCCGGCGAGGCCGAGGCTGTGGTCACCGTGGAAGTGCGTGACGCAGATCCGGTTGATGTCGTGCGCGGCGACCCCGGCGCGCAGCATCTGGCGCTGGGTGCCCTCGCCGGGATCGAAGAGAATGCCCTCGCCGTCCCAGCGCAGCAGGTAGCCGTTGTGGTTGCGGTGGCGGGTGGGCACCTGGCTGGCCGTGCCCAGCACCACGAATTCGCGTACGGACACGTCTTATCCCGGGGGCCACTGGAGCCCGCGCCCGCCGAGGACGTGCGCGTGGGCGTGGAAGACGGTCTGACCGGCGCCGGCGCCGGTGTTGAAGACGACCCGGTAGCCGTGCTCGACGATCTCCTCGTCGGCGGCGACGTGGCCGGCCTCGCGCAGTACGTCGGCGGCGAGCTCGGGCGCGGCGGCGGCGAGGGACGCGGCGTCGGCGTGGTGCGCCTTCGGGATGACGAGGACGTGGCTGGGCGCCTGCGGGTTGATGTCCCTGAAGGCGAGGGTCGTCTCGGTCTCCCGGACGATCGTCGCCGGGATGTTCCCCTCGACGATCTTGCAGAACAGGCAGTCGGCCTGCGGTTCACCGGCCATTTCGCTGGTCCTTCCGTGACGTTCGATCGGTTCCGGCATGGTATCCACCGCCGAGGACCGGGGGCCCGTCAGGCACTGCGGCCCCGCCAGAACCGGCGGCCCCGCCAGAACCGGCGGCCCCGCCAGGACCGGCGGCCCCCTCAGGACCAGCGGCCCGTCCTGGCCAGCAGGACCGCGGCCGCCGCCGTGCCGGCCGTGGAGGTGCGCAGCACCGAGGGGCCCAGCCGGTACGGGTGGGCGCCGACCGCCGCGAAGGCGCCGAGCTCCTCCGGGGAGACCCCGCCCTCGGGTCCGACCACGACGACGATGGAGCCCGCCGCGGGCAGTTCCGCCGTGGCCAGGGCACCCGAGGGCGCGTCGCGGTCCTCGTGCAGGACCACCGCGAGGTCCGCCCCGGCGAGCAGCGCCGCGACCTGCTTGGTCGTCGCGGCTTCCGCGACCTCGGGGAAGCGGACCCGGCGCGACTGCTTGCCGGACTCCCGGGCGGTGGCCCGCCACTTCGCCAGCGACTTGGCGCCCCGGTCCCCGCGCCACTGGGTGATGCAGCGCGAGGCCTGCCAGGGCACGATCTCGTCCACTCCGGTCTCCGTCATGGTCTCGACCGCGACCTCGCCCCGGTCGCCCTTGGGCAGGGCCTGGACGACGGTGATCCGGACGGCCGGCTCCGCCTCCTCGAAGACCCCGGTCACGCGGACCACGAGGCGGTCCTTGCCCTCGGCCGCCGTCACGACGGCCTCGGCCCAGCCGCCCCGGCCGTCCGCCAGGACCACGGCCTCGCCCGGGGCGAGCCGCTTCACGGACACCGCGTGCCGGCCCTCGGGGCCGTCCAGGACGAACACCGGTCCCGCGGGGACCTTTTCGACCACGAACACGGGGGCGGTCATGACGCACTCCTCATTTGCCTTGTCTTCAACGCGTGCTGCGCCGCGGTGAGTTCAGCCGCGAGCACCTCGACCAGCTCGCCCGCGGGCATCGTCCGCGACAGCCGGTGGCCCTGGCCCGCCCACAGGGCCATGCCCTGCGGGTCCCCGGCCGCGGCGGCCGCTTTGCGCAGCGGCAAGGTCAGGTGGTGCACCTGCGGGTACGCGGCGGGGGCGTAGGGGCCGTGCTCGCGCATGAAGCGGTTGACCAGCCCCCGGGCCGGGCGCCCCGAGAAGGCCCGGGTCATCTCCGTGCGGACGAACAGCGGGTCGGTCAGCGCCTTCTTGTGCAGCGGGTCCGCGCCGGATTCCGGGCAGGCCAGGAACGCCGTGCCGAGCTGCGCCGCCTCCGCGCCCGCTGCGAGCAGCGCGGCGATCTGCGAGCCGCGCATCAGCCCGCCCGCCGCGATGATCGGCAGGGCCACGGTCTCCCGCACCTGCGCCACGAGGGCGAGCAGCCCGAGGCCCGCAGTGCCGTCCGCCTGGGGGTCGTCGCGGTGGGTGCCCTGGTGGCCGCCCGCCTCCATGCCCTGGACGCACACCGCGTCGGCGCCGGCCGTCTGCGCGGCGCGGGCCTCCTCCACGCAGGTGACGGTGACGATCGTGTACGTACCGGCCTTGCGCAGGCAGGTGAAGACCGCGGGCGAGGGCAGGCCGAAGGTGAAGGAGACCACGGGGACCGGGTCTTCGATGAGAATGGCCAGTTTGGCGTCGTAGCCGTCGTCGCTCGTGCCGATGATGTCCTCTTCGGCGAGCGAGATCTCGTACCAGCTGGCCTCCCCGGCGAGCTGTCCGCGGTAGACCTCCACGGCGGCCGGGTCCACGTAACCGGTCTGCGGCATGAAGAGGTTGACGCCGAACGGCCGGCGGGTGAGCGCGCGCAGCCGCTTGATCTCCTGGAACATGCCGTCGGCCGTTTTGTACCCCCCGGCGAGGAAGCCCAGCCCTCCCGCTTCGCACACCGCGGCGGCGAGCGGCGGGCAGGACGCGCCGCCGGCCATGGGAGCCTGCACGATCGGGTACGCGAAGAGACCGTTCGGTGCGGAGGACATGGACTGCATCGTGCCATGTCCCGCTCACGGGACCGAATCACGGCATTCGCCTGGCATAGTCCCCTTCACCGGGGTGCTCGAAACGCGCCGGCCGCATGCGACGAGCCCGGTCCGGGGCATCCCCGGACCGGGCTCGCGGCCGTTCTCGTACGTGCTCGCGCACGTCCTGCCGTACGCGGTCGCGCGCGCGGCTCAGCGCCCGTTGAAGGCGTCCTTCAGGCGGCTGAACAGCCCCTGCTGGCCCGGTGCGAACTGGCCGAGCGGCCGCTCCTCGCCGCGCAGCTTCGCGAGCTGGCGCAGCAGGTCCTCCTGCGCGGGGTCCAGCTTGGAGGGGGTGGTGACCTCGACGTGCACGATCAGGTCGCCGCGCAGTTGGCCGCTGCGCCCGAGGTCGCCGCGCAGGTGCGTGACGCCCCGGCCGTGCAGCGGGATCGCCTGCCCGGACTGGGTGCCGGGCCGGATGTCGATCTCCTCCAGGCCGTCCAGCGTCTCCAGCGGACACTTGGTGCCCAGGGCGGCCGCCGTCATCGGGATGGTGACCGTGCAGTGCAGGTCGTCCCCGCGCCGCTGGAAGGTCGAGTGCGGCAGCTCGTGGATCTCCACGTACAGGTCGCCGGCGGGGCCACCGCCGGGGCCGACCTCGCCCTCCCCCGCGAGCTGGATCCGGGTGCCGTTCTCGACACCGGCCGGGATCTTGACCGTGAGGCTGCGACGGGAGCGGACCCGGCCGTCGCCCGCACACTCGGGGCACGGGGTCGGGACCACGGTGCCGAAGCCCTGGCACTGCGGGCAGGGGCGCGAGGTCATGACCTGGCCCAGGAAGGACCGGGTCACCTGCGACACCTCACCGCGACCGCGGCACATGTCACACGTCTGCGCCGCGGTGCCGGGGGCGGCCCCTTCGCCGGAGCAGGTGGTGCAGACGACGGCCGTGTCGACCTGGATGTCCTTGGTCGTGCCGAAGGCGGCCTCGTCCAGCTCCAGGTCCAGGCGGATCATGGCGTCCTGGCCCCGGCGGGTCCGCGAACGCGGTCCGCGCTGCTGACTCTGGCCGAAGAAGGCGTCCATGATGTCGGAGAAGTTGCCGAAGCCGCCCGCCCCGAAGCCGCCGGCTCCGCCACCGCCGCCCGAGGAGGACAGCGGGTCGCCGCCGAGGTCGAAGACCTGCTTCTTCTGCGGGTCGGAGAGCACCTCGTACGCGGCGTTGATCTCCTTGAAGCGCTCCTGCGTCTTCGGATCCGGATTGACGTCCGGGTGGAGTTCACGCGCGAGGCGGCGGAAGGCCTTCTTGATCTCGTCCTGCGATGCGTCGCGGCGCACGCCGAGAACGGCGTAGTAGTCCGTGGCCACTTACGACTCCGCCAGGATCTGTCCGACGTAACGTGCCACTGCGCGTACCGCTCCCATCGTTCCGGGGTAGTCCATGCGGGTCGGTCCGACCACGCCGAGTTTGGCGACTGCTTCGCCGCCCGAACCGTAGCCGACCGAGACGACGGACGTGGAGTTCAGCCCCTCGTAGGCATTCTCATGCCCGATCTTTACGGCCATTCCCGACTCACTGGCCTCGCCCAGCAGCTTGAGGAGCACGACCTGCTCCTCCAGCGCTTCGAGCACCGGCCTGATCGTCAGGGGAAAATCGTGTCCGAAACGGGTGAGGTTGGCGGTGCCGCCGATCATCAGCCGCTCCTCCGCCTCCTCCACCAGCGTTTCGAGAAGGGTGTCGAGGACGGCCTTCACCGTCACCCGGTCCTCGGTCTCGAAGGACTCCGGAAGGTCCTGCACCAGCGGCGGCACGTCGGTGAACCGGCGGCCGACGACCCGGCTGTTGAGGCGGGCCCGCAGGTCGGCGAGCGAAACCTCCCCGAAGGGGGTCTGGCAGTCGACGAGCCGCTGCTCGACCCGGCCGGTGTCCGTGATGAGGACGAGCATCAGGCGGGCCGGGGCCAGCGAGAGCAGTTCCACGTGCCGGACGGTGGAGCGGGTCAGGCTCGGATACTGGACGACGGCGACCTGCCGGGTCAGCTGCGCGAGCAGCCGTACGGTCCGGCCGACGACGTCGTCGAGGTCCACCGCGCCGTCGAGGAAGTTCTGGATGGCCCGGCGCTCGGGCGTGGACAGGGGCTTGACCCCCGCCAGCTTGTCGACGAAGAGGCGGTAGCCCTTGTCGGTGGGGATCCGGCCGGCGCTGGTGTGGGGCTGGGCGATGTAGCCCTCTTCCTCCAGCAGCGCCATGTCGTTGCGGACGGTGGCGGGCGACACGCCGAGCCGGTGCCGCTCCGTGAGCGCCTTGGAGCCGACCGGCTCCTCCGTCCCGACGTAGTCCTGGACGATGGCGCGCAGCACTTCGAGTCTGCGTTCGCTGAGCATCGCGCACACCTCCGTCGTTCGTCGTTCGCCGCTCGGCTCATTGGCACTCTGAGCGTTCGAGTGCCAGAGATCCCCCGGTCAGTGTACGGCGGGGTGGTACACCGGTAGCAAGGGCCGTCCGTCAAGGTAGCGTCGCGGTATGGACGTGCGTTGGGAAGAGGTGGGCTGGGAACGGCTCACCGAACGGGTCGGTCGGCTACGGCTTCCGGTGTGGGACTGCACCGTGGGGCTGGTGGTGGGCGAGGATTCGGCCCTCCTGATCGACCCGGGGTCATCCGTGCGCGAGGGTGCCCGGGTGCGGGCCGAGGCCGAACGGCTGGCGGGCCGCCGAGTGACCCATATCGCATTCACACACGGACATTTCGACCACGTACTGGGCGGCGCGGTGTTCGCGGGCGCCCAGGTCTACGGTCCGGTCGGGCTCGACAACCTGCTGTCCATCAGCCACGAGGACCTGCGCGCCGAGGCCGTCCGGCACGGTCTGGCGGAGGCCGAGGCCGCCGAGGCGGTGGAACTGCTGGTGCTCCCCCGGCACCTGGTGTCGGGTGAGTGGACCCTGGACCTGGGCGGGGTGCAGGTGCTGCTGGCGAACGTGGGCCCCGGGCACACCCGCCACGACCTGGCCGTCTTCGTCCCCGGAACGCGCGAGGTCGTCTTCTGCGGCGACCTCGTCGAGGAATCGGGCGAGCCCCAGGCCGGCCCGGACGCCGTACCCCGCCAGTGGCCCGCGGCGCTCGGCCGGCTCCTCGCCCTGGGCGGGGACGACGCTCTGTACGTACCGGGTCACGGAGCGGTGGTCGACGCGGACTTCGTCCGTGCGCAACGCGACACACTGGCGGCCCGCTTCGGCGTGTCGGTCACCTGGGGCCGCCCGCTCTCCTACCCTCGGCCGGATGCGTGAGTACTCCCCGGACCTGACCCCGCAGTGGCAGCGCGCCAAGCCCGTCCCGCAGGTGCCGGCCGACCCGGACCTGGTGGTCGAGGTGGCGGGTACGGACTTCTGCGGGGCGGTGGTGGGCTGCGAGGCGGGCACGGTCACCCTGGAGGACCGCTTCGGCAAGCGCCGGGTGTTCCCGCTCGAACCCCGCGGGTTCCTCCTGGACGGCGCGGTGGTCACCCTGACCCGCCCCGCCCGCGGACCCTCCGCCCCGCTGCGCACCGCCTCCGGCTCGGTCGCCGTTCCGGGCGCGCGGGCGCGGGTGGCCCGGGCGGGCCGGATCTACGTCGAGGGCCGCCACGACGCCGAACTGGTGGAACGGGTCTGGGGCGACGACCTGCGGATCGAAGGCGTCGTGGTGGAGTACCTGGAGGGCATCGACGACCTTCCCTCGGTGGTCGCGGACTTCGCCCCCGCCGCCGACGCCCGGCTGGGCGTCCTGGTGGACCACCTCGTCCCGGGCTCCAAGGAGTCCCGCATCGCCGCCTCGGTGACCTCCCCGCACGTCCTGATCGCGGGCCACCCGTACGTGGACGTCTGGCAGGCGGTGAAGCCCTCCGCTCTCGGGATCCGCGCGTGGCCGGTGGTCCCGCGCGGGGAGGACTGGAAGACGGGCATCTGCCGCTCCCTGGGCTGGCCGGAGAACACGGGGGCCGCCTGGCAGCACATCCTGTCGCGCGTGACCTCGTACAAGGACCTGGAGCCGGCCCTGCTGGGCCGCGTCGAGGAGCTGATCGACTTCGTTACGGCCGGCGGTGCCGCCTGAACTTCGGCTTCCCGCCGCCGTCACTTACGGTGACGGCCGGGGAACAGGATGTGCACGCGCCTCCCCCTCCCGCCCGGATTCACTCCCCCGGGTGGTCAGTCCACCAGGTCGCGGACCACCGCGTCGGCCAGGAGCCGGCCGCGCAGGGTCAGTACGGCGCGGCCTGCCTCGTACGGGGCCGGCTCCAGGAGGCCGTCCGCCAGGGCCCGGCAGGACGCGGCCAGACCGGCCGGAGCCAGCAGGGACAGCGGTACGCCGTCCACGAGCCGGAGCTCCAGCAGGATCCGCTCGACCCGGCGGTCCTCCACGGAGAGGAGCTCGCGCCCCGCCCCGGGCGAGCGGCCCTCGGCCAGCGCCGCCGCGTACGCGCCCGGGTGCTTCACGTTCCACCACCGCACCCCGCCCACGTGGGAGTGCGCACCCGGACCCGCGCCCCACCAGTCGGCCCCGCGCCAGTACAGCTCGTTGTGCAGGCAGCGCCCGGCGTCCGTCGTGGCCCAGTTCGAGACCTCGTACCAGGAGTAGCCCGCCTCGGCCATCACCGAGTCGAGGATCAGGTACCGGTCCGCGTGCACGTCGTCGTCCGTCATCGGGACCTCGCCCCGCCGGATCCGCCGCGCGAGCTGGGTGCCTTCCTCCACGATCAGCGCGTAGGCGCTGATGTGGTCCGGCCCGGCCCCCAGGGCCGCCTCCAGCGAGGCCCGCCAGTCCGCGTCCGACTCCCCCGGGGTCCCGTAGATCAGGTCCAGGTTCACGTGCTCGAAGCCCGCCGCGCGCGCCTCGGCGACGCACGCCTCGGGCCGCCCGGGAGTGTGCGTACGGTCGAGGACCTTCAGGACGTGCTGCTTGGCGCTCTGCATGCCGAAGGAGATCCGGTTGAAGCCGCCGGCCCGCAGCTCCGCCAGGTACTGCGGGTTCACCGACTCCGGATTGGCCTCGGTCGTGACCTCGGCGTCCTCGGCCAGTCCGAATTCCTCGCGGATCGCCGCGAGCATCCGTACGAGGTCGGCGGCGGGCAGCAGCGTCGGCGTACCGCCGCCCACGAACACCGTCCGCACCGCCCTCGGGTCGTCCCCGAGGACCTTCCGGGCGAGGCGGACCTCGTCGATCAGGGTGTCGGCGTAGTTCTCCCGGGAGGCGAGCACGCCTCCGGTACCCCGCAGCTCGGTGGCCGTGTAGGTGTTGAAGTCGCAGTACCCGCAGCGCGTGGCGCAGTACGGGACGTGCAGGTAGAACCCGAGCGGCCGCTCCCCGGCACCCACCAGGGCGTGCGACGGCAGCGAGCCGTCTTCGGGCATGGGTTCACCGTCGGGCAGTGCGGAAGGCATGCCCCCATTGTCCCGCACCCGACACCACCCGCGTCCCGCCCCGCCCCGCGCACGCGCTGGGCGCGGGGCGGGGCGGGGCGGAGATGGCGGGCGGGGTGGGGGCGAAGGCTTGGGCTGCGGACCTCGCAGGGGCGTTTGACGGTGGGCGGTCCGCCGCCCCGCCCCGTACCGCCCGCCCCCCGCAGGCGCTACGCCTCGCGCGACCCCTCGTACATCTCCTCGATCAGGTGCTTGAACTCACGCTCGACGACCGGGCGCTTCAGTTTGAGGCTCGGCGTGAGGTCCCCGTGCTCGACGTCGAGGTCGCGCGGCAGGAGGCGGAACTTCTTGACCGTCTGCCAGCGCTGGAGGCCCTCGTTGAGGGTCTGGACGTAGGTCTCGATGAGCCGGTTGGTTTCGGGGGCGGCCAGGACCTGCGCGTACGTCTTGCCCTCCAGCCCGTTCTCGGCGGCCCAGACGAGGATGGACGGCTCATCGAGGGCGATGAGCGCGGAGCAGAAGTTCCGGTCGGCGCCGTGGACGACGATGCTGGAGACGTAGGGGCAGATCGCCTTGAACTGGCCCTCGATCTCGGCCGGGGCGACGTACTTGCCGCCCGAGGTCTTGATCAGGTCCTTCTTGCGGTCGGTGATCCGCAGGTAGCCGTCCGGCGACAGCTCGCCGATGTCACCGGTGTGCAGCCAGCCGTCGGCCTCCAGGACCTCGGCGGTCTTCTCCGGCTGCCCGTGGTAGCCCTGCATGATGCCGGGGCCGCGCAGGAGGACCTCGCCGTCGTCGGCGATGCGGACCTCGGTGCCGGGGAGCGGCTTGCCGACGGTGCCCGTGCGGTATGCCTCGCCGGGGTTGACGAAGGAGGCGGCGCTGGACTCGGTCAGTCCGTAGCCCTCCAGGATGTGGATGCCGGCACCGGCGAAGAAGTATCCGATCTCGGGGGCCAGGGCGGAGGCGCCGGAGACGGCGGCGCGCAGGTTGCCGCCGAAGGCCTCGCGGAGCTTGGAGTAGACGAGCGCGTCGGCGATCTTGTGCTTGGTGGCGAGGCCGAGGGGCGCGGTGGCCCGGCCGGTGCGGCGGAAGTTGTCCTGGGTGACCTTGGCGTACTCGCGGGCGACCCCGACCGACCACTGGAAGATCTTGTACTTGGCCCCGCCGCCGGCCCGGGCCTTGGCCGCGACCCCGTTGTAGACCTTCTCGAAGATGCGCGGAACGGCCGCCATGTACGTCGGCTGCACGATCGGCAGGTTCTCGATGATCTTGTCGATGCGGCCGTCGACGGCGGTGACGTGCCCCACCTCGATCTGGCCGGAGGTGAGCACCTTGCCGAAGACGTGCGCGAGCGGCAGCCAGAGGTACTGGACGTCGTCCTTGGTGATCAGGCCGGTGGCGACGGTGGCCTTGGCCATGTACGACCAGTTGTCGTGCGGCAGCCGGACGCCCTTGGGGCGGCCGGTGGTGCCGGAGGTGTAGATGAGGGTGGCGAGCTGGTCGGCGGTGATGGCCGCGATCCGCTCCTTGACCACCTCGGGGTGCTTGGCCAGGTACTCGCGGCCGCGCGCCTCCAGATCGGCGAGGGACAGCACCCACCCCTCGGGGTCGCCCTCGGCGGCCACGGCGTCGGCGCTCTCCACGACGACCACGTGCGCCAGCTCCGGCAGGTCGGCGCGGCGCTCGCGGGCCTTCGCCAGCTGTCCGGCGTCCTCGGCGATCAGGATCCGGCTCTCGGAGTCGGAGAGGATGAACGCCGACTCCTCGGCGTTCGTGCTCGGGTAGATCGTGGTGACGGCGCCACCGGCGCACATCACGCCGAGGTCCGCGAGGATCCACTCGACCCGAGTGTTGGAGGACAGCGCGACGCGGTCCTCCGGCTGGATCCCGAGGTCGACGATCCCGGCCGCGATGGCGAAAACCCGCTCCGCGGCCTGTCCCCAGCTGAGCGACTTCCAGTCGTCCGGGCCGCCCTGCCCATCGGCGGCGGGTACGGGGTACCGGTAGGCCTCGCCGTTCGGCGTGGCGGCGACACGCTCCAGGAAGAGGGTCGCCACGGTGGGCGGGCGGTTCTCGATCAAGGTCTGTGTGTCGCTCACGGACATCCTCCGGACCACGCGGCAGGGCCTGTACATCACAGGGGCGGACTGACTCGGTGGTGGGTCAGGGTGGGTGGCTGAGTCAGGGCTTGGCGGCGCCCGACCAAAAAAACTGGCGAGTAACCAACGAGCATTGATCAGACTAGGGGCCCTCCGCCTGGCGCGTAAGAGGCCCTGGGACGCCGATTCATAACGAAGCGTGCCCGCGTTCCACAACGGAGCAGGCCCCCGCGCCGGAGCACGGGGGCCTGCTTCGCATCCAGTGGCTGCCTCGGCGGCTACTTCTTCTTGCCGGCGGACTCGTCACTGGAGAGGACGGCGATGAAGGCCTCCTGCGGGACCTCCACCGAGCCGACCATCTTCATGCGCTTCTTGCCTTCCTTCTGCTTCTCCAGCAGCTTCCGCTTACGGGAGATGTCACCGCCGTAGCACTTGGCGAGGACGTCCTTGCGGATGGCGCGGATGGTCTCGCGGGCGATGACGCGCGAGCCGACGGCCGCCTGGATCGGGATCTCGAAGGCCTGCCGCGGGATGAGCTCGCGCAGCTTGGCGACGAGGCGCACACCGTAGGCGTAGGCGGCGTCCTTGTGCGTCACGGCGGAGAAGGCGTCGACCTTGTCTCCGTGCAGGAGGATGTCGACCTTGACCAGTCCGGAGGCCTGCTCGCCGGTGGGCTCGTAGTCGAGGGAGGCGTAGCCGCGCGTCTTGGACTTCAGCTGGTCGAAGAAGTCGAAGACGATCTCCGCGAGCGGGAGCGTGTAGCGGATCTCGACCCGGTCCTCGGAGAGGTAGTCCATCCCGAGGAGGGTGCCGCGGCGCTGCTGGCAGAGCTCCATGATCGCGCCGATGAACTCGGAGGGCGCGAGCAGGGTGGCACGGACGACCGGCTCGAACACGTCCGAGATCTTGCCCTCGGGGAACTCGCTCGGGTTGGTGACGGTGACCTCCTTGCCGTCCTCCATGACGACGCGGTAGACCACGTTCGGCGCGGTGGCGATCAGGTCGAGGCCGAACTCGCGCTCCAGGCGCTCGCGCACCACGTCCAGGTGCAGCAGGCCGAGGAAGCCGACGCGGAAGCCGAAGCCGAGCGCCGCCGAGGTCTCCGGCTCGTAGACCAGCGCGGCGTCGTTGAGCTGCAGCTTGTCCAGGGCCTCGCGCAGGTCCGGGTAGTCGGAGCCGTCGAGCGGGTACAGGCCGGAGAAGACCATCGGACGCGGGTCCTTGTAGCCACCGAGGGCCTCGGTCGCACCGTTGTGCAGGCTGGTGATGGTGTCACCGACCTTGGACTGACGGACGTCCTTCACACCGGTGATGATGTAGCCCACCTCACCGACGCCGATGCCGTCGGCCGGGGTCATCTCCGGGGAGGAGACGCCGATCTCCAGCAGCTCGTGCGTGGCGCCGGTCGACATCATCCGGATGCGCTCGCGCTTGTTGAGCTGGCCGTCGACGACACGGACGTAGGTCACGACACCGCGGTACGAGTCGTAGACCGAGTCGAAGATCATCGCGCGGGCCGGGGCGTCCTTGGGACCGACCGGGGCCGGGACCGTGGCGACGATCTTGTCGAGCAGCACGTCCACGCCGAGACCGGTCTTCGCCGAGACGCGCAGGACGTCCTCGGGCTGGCAGCCGACCAGGTTCGCGAGCTCCTCGGCGAACTTCTCCGGCTGGGCGGCCGGCAGGTCGATCTTGTTGAGGACCGGGACGATCGCCAGGTCCTTCTCCATCGCCAGGTACAGGTTGGCGAGGGTCTGCGCCTCGATGCCCTGGGCGGCGTCCACCAGGAGCACCGTGCCTTCGCAGGCGGCGAGGGAGCGCGAGACCTCGTAGGTGAAGTCGACGTGCCCGGGCGTGTCGATCATGTTGAGGATGTGGGTCTTGCCCAGGTCCTCGCCCGTGTTCGGGGCCCAGGGCAGCCGGACCGCCTGGGACTTGATCGTGATGCCGCGCTCGCGCTCGATGTCCATGCGGTCGAGGTACTGGGCGCGCATCTGCCGCGAGTCCACCACGCCGGTGAGCTGGAGCATCCGGTCGGCGAGGGTCGACTTGCCGTGGTCGATGTGCGCGATGATGCAGAAATTGCGGATCAGCGCCGGGTCGGTACGGCTCGGCTCGGGCACGTGGCTGGGGATCGCGGGCACGCAGTGTCCTGATTCTCGGGTCGCAGTCGGAACGAAGTGTGGGCGTCGGTCTGCGCGAAGTCGGATCTGTACGCAGGCTTCCATGGTCCCATGGACCGGGCAGTGCGCTCGGTTTGGGCCGGTCGGAGCGCGCCTGGTAGCCTGAGCAGCTGTGTCTCGTATGCCCTCTAAGCTTCCGGGACACAATCCGAAGATCAAATCTCTGAACCTGAAAAGGCTCTTTCGTGGCGAACATCAAGTCCCAGATCAAGCGGAACAAGACGAACGAGAAGGCGCGCCTGCGCAACAAGGCCGTCAAGTCTTCGCTCAAGACCGCGATCCGCAAGGCCCGTGAGGCCGTCGTCGCCGGTGACGTCGAGAAGGCCACCGTGGCTTCCCGCGCCGCTTCCCGTGCGCTCGACAAGGCCGTCTCGAAGGGTGTCATCCACAAGAACGCCGCCGCCAACAAGAAGTCGGCGCTGGCGATCAAGGTTTCCTCCCTTCAGGGCTGAGCTCTGATGTGATCGCCGGGCAGGGATCCAGCGGGCCCTCTCTCCCGCTCCCGACCGGCACTCCGCGCCGCACACGAAGCGTTCGCCACGCGGGTGCGGCGCAACCAAGCACCAAACCGAAGGCCCCGGCCGTCCCCCTTCCCCAGGAGGACACCGGGGCCTTCGCGCTACGCCGACACCGCCATTTTCAGCCCCGCCGGCGTTCGAGGCGCGGGGTCTGGGGCGGAGCCCCAGGGAGTCCGGGCGAAGCCCCAGGGAGTCCGGGCGAAGCCCCAGGGAGTCCGGGCGAAGCCCCAGGGAGTCCGGGCGGAGCCCGGGACGCTTCCCTAGCCCCGCTGAGGCCTGGCCGCGCGGGCGACCGCGACGACCGCCTTCTCCAGCGCGTACTCCGGGTCGTCGCCCCCGCCCTTCACCCCCGCATCGGCATCCGCAACCGCCCGCAGCGCGTCCGCGACGCCATCCGCCGACCACCCCCGCATCTGCTGCCGCACCCGGTCGATCTTCCACGGCGGCATGCCCAGATCGCGCGCGAGGTCTCCGGGCCTGGCCCCCCGCGGGGCCGACGCCAGCTTCCCGATCGCCCGCACCGCCTGCGCCAGCGCGCTGGTGATCAGCACCGGCGCCACTCCCGTGGACAGGGACCAGCGCAGGGCTTCCAGAGCCTCCGCCGCCCGGCCCTCGACCGCCCGGTCGGCGACCGTGAAGCTCGAGGCCTCGGCCCGGCCGGTGTAATAACGGCCGACCACGGCCTCGTCGATCGTGCCCTCGACGTCCGCGCAGAGCTGCGCCGCCGCGCTCGCCAGCTCCCGCAGATCGCTCCCGATCGCGTCGACCAGCGTCTGACAGGCCTCGGGCGTCGCGGAGCGTCCCAGCGTGCGGAACTCTCCGCGCACGAAGGACAGCCGGTCCGCCGGCTTCGTCATCTTCGGGCAGGCGATCTCCCGGGCGCCCGCCTTGCGCGCCGCGTCCAGCAGACCCTTGCCCTTGACTCCACCGGCGTGGAGGAGGACGAGGCTGATCTCCTCGTACGGCGAGGCCAGGTACGCCTTGACCTCCTTGGCCGTCTCCGCGGACAAGTCCTGCGCGTTGCGCACGACCAGCACCTTGCGCTCCGAGAAGAGCGAAGGACTGGTCAGCTCGGACAGCGTGCCGGGCTGGAGCTGCTCGGAGGAGAGGTCGCGCACGTCCGTGTCGGTGTCGACGGCACGGGCCGCCGTCACCACCTCCCGCACGGCGCGGTCGAGCAGCAGGTCCTCCTGCCCCACCGCGAGGGTGATGGGGGCAAGCGGATCGTCGGTGGAATTCTTCCTGGTGGCCATCGGATCCAGCATCCCACGCCCCACTGACAGCCCCTCGCTCCGCGGCCCCTTCCCCGTAGCCGAGAATGATCGGGTGAACGTGCGACATGTACTGGTCCTGCCCGACCGCGACGCCGCCGAGGAGGTGGCGCGGGAGGTGGTCGACCGCTTCGGACTCCCGGAGGAACCCCAGCTGGTCCGCGAAGCCCTGGCGGGCGAGGACGATGCCGAGGACGCCCAGTGGCTGGTGGTGGTCGAGGACCCCCGCGAGGGCCTCGACCCCACCGCCCTGGACGATCTGGCAGGCGAGTACGACGGCTGGCTCGAAGCCCCGTAGGCGGCCCCGCGGCCCCGGCCCCGGCTCCGGCTCCGTACGGAACTCGGGCCCCGGCCCCGGCCCCGGCTCCGTACGGAACTCGGGCCCGGGCCCCGGCCCCGTACGGGGACCTGGCCTCGACTCCGGCCCCGGTCAGGCCTTGTGCACGGCCTGGACGTCCAGCGTCACTTCCACGCTCGAACCGATCGCCGCGATCCCCTGCGCCAGCATCGACTGCCAGTTCAGCGTGAAGTCCTCGCGCTGCAGTTCGGCCGTCGCCCGGCAGGCCGCCCTCGCCTCGCCCTCCAGGCCCGTACCCAGGCCCAGGTAACTGGTGTCCAGGGTGACCGACCGGCTGACCCCGTGGAGGGTCAGGGCGCCCGCCACGGACCACCGGCTGCCGCTGTGGTGGATGAACCGCTCGCTGTAGAACTCCACGGTCGGGTACCGGGCCGCGTCCAGGAAGTCCGCGGAGCGCAGGTGGTCGTCCCGCAACCGCATCCCGGTGTCGATGCTCTTCGCGTCGATGATCACGTGCATGGAGGAGTCCTCCATGCGGTCGGCTATCCGCACCGCGCCGGCGAAGGTGTTGAACCGGCCGTTGATCCGGGCGAAGCCGATGTGCCGGGCCGAGAACCCGATCGACGAGTGCGCCGGGTCGAGCTCCCAGTGGCCGGGCTGCGGCAGCAGCGGCGGCTCCACCGCGTCGAGGACGATCTCCCCGGTGCCGGGCTGTGCCGGATCCCCCACCAGCGTCGCCCCGTGGAACGGCGCATAGCCCTCGGCCGTCACCGACAGCAGGTACTCGCCCGCCGGTACGGCTGCCGTGATCCCGCCGTACGGGTCGGTCTCCCCGCTGACGATCCGTCGGCCGATCGGGTCGGTCACCTCGAACTTGGCCTGCCGGACCGGTTGGTGGACCGCATCGAGAACCCGGCAGCTGAGCAGCCGCGCGGTATGAGGGAGCGTCAGTGTCGCGGATGTCTGAGGATTGGCGGTCCCCGCCGAATCCATCCCCCGTCTTCGACTGAACATGGCTTGTGCACCCCCGTGCTGTGTGTAATTGGACGGCTCTGGCGAAAACGCATTCGATCATGCTGTCGGGTTGTGGGCAAACAGAGGGGTCGCGCCCGGTATGGCCGAACCGGCGACGGCGCCGAATGGCCGGGAACGCCCGCAGCCGCGAACCGCTGCCCGCGACGGCCACCGAGCCGTCCTGATCCGTGCGCAACACCGCCGCTCCGGAAGCCCGCAACCGCGTGAGCGTACTCTCCGCCGGGTGTCCGTACCGGTTCCCCGCGCCGACCGGGACGATCGCGAGGCGGGGCCGGATCCGGTCGTAGAGCCCCGGGTCCTGGTGGGCGCTGCCGTGGTGGGCGACCTTGAGGACGTCGACCGGCCCCAGCTCCGGATGGTTCCTCAACAGCGCTTCCTGCGAGGCCGGTTCGAGGTCGCCCAACAGGAGCAGTGTCACGCCGGCGGTGCGCACCAGCAGGGCCACGCTCGCGCCGTTCGGCCCCTCGGGCGGCGGCGCTCCGGCGGGCGGCCACAGCACCTGCCACTCCAGCGGGCCGGCCCGGCGACGCTCCCTGTCCAGGGCCCGGACGACATCGATGCCCGCGGCTGCCGCCACTGTCCGCACGAACCGCGCCTGTCCCGCCGGTTCTTCCAGCGACGTGGCCTGTACCACGCCCACCGACCGCCCCCTCAGCACCCCGGCCACCCCGCCCACGTGGTCCGCGTGAAAATGCGTCAGCAGGAGCAGCGGCACCCGCCGCACGCCCAGCGCTCTGAGGCAGGCGTCCACCGGTCCGGGCTCGGGACCCGCGTCGACCACCACGGCCGTGCCCGGGGCCACGGCCAGGACGGCGGCGTCCCCCTGGCCGACCGCGCACTGCACATAGCTCCAGTCGGGCGGTGGCCAGCCTTTGATCGTACGAGTGACCAGCGGCGGCCTCAGTACGGCGAGGAGCAGCGTCACGGCCAGGGCGGAGGAAAGCCATCGCTTGCGGCCGAACCGGCCGCCGAGCATCACCACCGCCAAGGTGGCCGTGGCGAGCAGCATCCCTCCGACCACCCCGCCGGGCCAGCCCAGCTCCGCCCCGGGCAGTCCCGCCCCGACCCGGGCCACCGCGGCGATCCACCCGGCCGGCACACCGGCGCACCAGGCCAGCAGCTCCGCCACCGGTCCGCACACCGGGGCCACCGCCAGCGCGGCGAACCCCAGGACCGTGGCGGGACCCGCGGCCAGCTCGGCCAGCAGATTGCACGGGACCGCCACCAGGCTCACCCGGGCCGACAGGACGGCGACGACCGGCGCGCACACCGCCTGCGCTGCCGCGGCGGCCGCCAACGCCTCGGCCGGGCGGGGCCACACGCCGCGGTTCCGCAGGGCCTGGCTCCACCGGGGTGCGAGGGTCAGCAGGGCCCCGGTGGCCAGGACCGAGAGGAGGAATCCGTAGCTCCGGGCCAGCCACGGGTCGTAGAGCACCAGCAGCAGTACGGCGGCGGCGAGCGCCGGGATCAGGGACCTGCGCCGCCCGGTGGCAATGGCCAGCAGGGTCACCGCCCCGCAGGCCGCCGCCCGCAGCACGCTGGGCTCCGGCCGGCACACGACCACGAACGCCAGGGTCAACGCCGCCCCGCACAGGGCCGTCGCCCGCAGCGAAAGCCCCAGCAGCGGAGCCAGGCCTCCCCGCTCGGCCTGCTGCGCACGGGCCGGTGATCCGATGAGCAGGAAGAGCACGACGGTCAGGTTGGACCCGGAGACGGCCAGCAGGTGCAGCAGATCGGTGGCCCGGAACGCCTCGTGCAGATCGGGCTCCACCCGCGAGGTGTCCCCGACCACCAACCCCGGCAGCAAGGCCCTGGCATCCGGCGCCAGCCCGTCGGTGACCTCGCGCAGCCCGGCCCGCAACCGCCCAGCGATCCGCTGTGCGGTGTCCGGGCCGCCGGTCACCCGCGGTGGCGTGTCCCCGGCGGGACGGAGCAGGGCGACGGCCCGCTCCCCACCGCGTGCCGGGGCCAGCCGGGCGACCACCTCGACCCGGGTCGAGGGCTGCAGGCGGGACCAGCCCGGATGCCCGGCCAGCACCCGCACCGGCGTCGAGACCCGGATCCGCACGCCGTCGGGCCCGGTCACCCCGGTCACCTCCGCGTCGAGCACCACCGTGGGCGGCCCGCTCCCGCCGCGGGCGGTCCGGGGATCGGAGCCGACGGTGAGCTCGGCCAGCACCCGGGCGTGCTCACGGGCCAGCTCCGGGACCGGCCCGGCCCGCGCCTCGGCCCGCTGGAGCCCGGCGACCGCGGCCCCGGCGGCCGCGCACAGCAGGACCGCGGCCAGGCCCGCTCCCGCCTGCCGGAAGTGCTCCGGGCGCCGGAACCCGGCCTGTATCAGCAGCCCGGCGCCGGCCAACCCCAGCCCCGCCACCACGAGGCTGTGCCCGGCGGGGGCGCCGAGGGCGACGGCGGCCGCGGCCCAGGCGGCCAGGGCAGGCACCGCCAGGCGCAGATCCAGGGGGCGCGTCCGCTCCGGGTCCCCGGCCGGCCGCGGCTCCGCTCCCCCGGCCTCCGGCCCGCTCACGGCCGCACCAGCTTCCGAAGATCCGCGAACCGCCGTTCACCGATCCCGTTGACCTGCCGGAGCTCCTCCACCGAGCGGAAGCCCCCACGGGCCGTCCGGAAGTCCACGATGTGCTGCGCGAGGACCGGGCCGACCCCCGGCAGACCGTCCAACTGCTCGGCGGTGGCCGTGCCGAGGCTCAGCGGCCCTGACCCGGGCCCCGGCGCTGGAGCGCCCCCGCCGACCGGGGGTGGTGCCGGAGCCCCCACCAGCACTTGCTCGCCGTCCATCAGGACCCGGGCCCGGTTGAGCCCGGTGATGTCCGTCCCGGGCCGCACTCCCCCGGCGGCGACCAGGGCGTCCTCCACCCGCGAGCCCGCGGGCAGCCGCCGCACCCCGGGGTCCCGGACCTTGCCGCTGACGTCCACCAGGATCCGCCCCGCGGCTGCGCCCGTACCCGTGCCCGTACCCATGCCCGCGGCTGCCGGGACGGGCACGGGTACGGGTGCCACCAGGGCGGGCGCGGTCACCGGCTGCGGCCTGGCCGACCAGTACTGGTACCCGGCGAAACCGGCCGCCACGGCCAGCACCACCGAGACGGCCGCCACCGTGCGCGGCTCCACCCCGCACCGGGCCTGGAGCCACCCGGGCAGTCGCTCACGCACGGCGAGCCACCGGGCCTCGGCCTCGGGCAGCAGGGTGGCAGGGCCACCACCAGGCGGCACCGACGCGCTCCCCGCCCCGGTCCCCGCGGAAGGCGGTGCCTGAGCCGCGACCTGAGCCGCAGCCGGCACCGTGCCCAGAGCCGGAGCCAGGCCCACGGCCGGAGCCGGAGCGCCCGGTGGCGGGACGCCGAGCATCGCCTCGGCCCTGCGGCGTACGGCTGCGGGCTCGGGGTGGCGGGCACGGTGACCGCGCCGATGACGCAGACGACTGTCGGAGAGCCGGGGACGGCCGGGGCCACTGGTGGCGCCGACGGGAGACGAATCACGCGTACGAAGAGTCATGGCACGACGGTAGGACCGCAGCCGGAACCCCGTTCGGAACCATCAATTCCGGTGGAAAACCCATCCATTGTGGAAAACTCCGTCACCCGATCCGGTGATCAGCGCGGGGATACCACCGCCGCCAGCAGCCCCGGCCCGGTGTGCGCGCCGATCACCGCGCCCACCTCGCTGACGTGCAGCTCGACCAGCCCCGGGATGCGCTCGCGGAGCCGCTGCGCCAGTTTCTCCGCGCGCTCCGGGGCCGCCAGGTGGTGCACGGCCACGTCGACGGCGCCGGACCCCGCGCATTCCACGGCCAGTTCCTCGAGGCGGGCGATGGCCTTGGAGGCCGTACGCACCTTCTCCAGCATTTCGATCCGCCCGCCGTCCAGGGTGAGCAGCGGCTTGACCGCGAGCGCCGAACCGAGCAGGGCCTGCGCGGCGCCGATGCGGCCTCCGCGACGGAGGTAGTCGAGGGTGTCCACGTAGAAGTACGCCGACATGCCACCGGCCCGCTTCTCGGCGGCCGCGACGGCCTCGTCGACGGAGCCGCCGGCCTCGGACACCTCGGCGGCGGCCAGCGCGCAGAATCCGAGGGCCATCGCGACCATGCCGGTGTCCACGACGCGCACGGGCACCGGCGCGGTCTTCGCGGCGAGCACGGCGGCGTCGTAGGTGCCGGAGAACTCGGCGGACAGGTGCAGGCTCACGATGCCGGTCGCACCGGCGTCGGCGGCGGCCCGGTAGGCCCGGACGAAGTCCTCCGGACTGGGGCGCGAGGTGGTGACCGAGTGGCGCTTCTGCAGGGCCAGGGCGAGGCTTCGGGCCGAGATCTCGGTGCCCTCTTCGAGGGCCTCGTCACCGAGGACCACGGTCAGCGGGACGGCGGTGATTCCGTGCCGCGCCATGGCTGTTTGGGGCAGGTAGGCCGTGGAATCGGTGACGATCGCGACATGGCGGGACATGAGGCGGAGGTTACCGGCAGTGGGGGTGTTCCGGCAGCCCGGCCGGGCGGGGGCCCTTGCCGTCGGCCTGGACGCTGCCGCCCGGCTCAGGTCGTCGTTTCCGGCCTGGGTGACTTCTGCCAGGGGTACTGGGGGGTCGGGGCCGGCTGGGAGAGGGCGGCCGGCGGCGTCTGGGTCTGGGACGGCTGAGGAGCCTGGGACGGCTGAGGGGCAGACCAGGGGGTGGCGGGCGCGGGCGCGGAGGTGAAGTCGTCCGACGGTGCGCGGGACCAGTCCCGCAGGGCGCCCGACTCGATGTCGATCTGGGCCGACAGCGTCGACAGGTCGTCTTCCGCGAAGCGGCGGGCGCGGTCGCGCGCCGCCCAGCGCAGCGAGTCCGCCGCCTGCGTGATCCTCGCCGTACGCTCGCGCAGGTCCGGCAGGCTGTCCGCGATCCGCCTACGGTCCGGCTCCGCCTCCAGGCGCTTCAGCTCGTCGTCCAGCTCGTGCCCGTGCGCGCTCAGCCGCTCGAACAGCCCGATCGACTCCTTCAGCGAAGCGTCCATCTGGACGCCCTCGTACAGGGCCTGCTGCGTGGCCCGCATCGAGCTCCGCAGGTCCAGCCGCAGCTGGGCCAGGGCGCCCGAGACGCCGACCTGACCGAAGCTGCGCGCCTTCAGGGTGGTGTCCTCCACGGTGCGGCGGGCTTGTGTGATCGTCCGGTCCACGCCGCGCGCCGCGGCCTTGACCACCTTCGTCGTCACATAGGCGCCGAGCCCCAGGAAGGCGAACAGCAGCACCAGGGCCACGATGATAAAAGCCGCCTCCATGAGGGTCCCTTCCCCAGCCGATTACGTCCCTTCCACCGTAACCGCCACGGGCAGGCCGCGGGTTCCCCTCGAACCCCCAACCTGCCCGTACGGGAATACCCCTAGACGCCCCAGACGTCAGCTCAACAGACGCCTCGGACAGCCTCAGACAGCCTCAGACGACGATGTTCACCAGCTTCGGCGCGCGCACGATCACCTTGCGGATCTCGGCCCCGCCCAGCGCCGCCACGACCGCCTCGTCGCCCAGCGCCAGCTGCTCCAGGTCGGCGTCGGAGATCGTCGGAGACACCTCCAGACGGGCCTTGACCTTGCCCTTGATCTGGACGACGCAGGTGACGCTCTCGTCCACGACGTACGCCGGGTCCGCGACCGGGAAGTCCTGGAAGACGACCGAGTCGGTGTGACCCAGGCGCTGCCACAGCTCCTCCGCGACGTGCGGAGCCAGCGGGGCGACCAGCAGCACCAGCCGCTCCGCGACCGAGCGCTCCAGCGGGCGCCCCGCCTTCGTCAGGGTGTTGTTCAGCTCGGTGATCTTCGCGATGGCGGTGTTGAAGCGCAGCGCGGCCATGTCGGAGCCGGCCCCGTCGATCGCCTTGTGCAGCGCGCGCAGGGTGTCCGTGCCCGGCTCCGAGTCGACCACCGTCACGGCGCCCGTCTCCTCGTCCACCACGTTGCGCCACAGGCGCTGCAGCAGCCGGTACTGGCCGACGACGGCGCGGGTGTCCCACGGACGCGAGACGTCCAGCGGGCCCATCGCCATCTCGTACAGGCGCAGGGTGTCCGCGCCGTACTCCTCGCAGATCTCGTCCGGCGTGACGGCGTTCTTCAGGGACTTGCCCATCTTGCCCAGCTCGCGCTTGACCGGCTCGCCCTCGAAGAAGAACCGGCCGTCGCGCTCCTCGACCTCGGTCGCGGGGACGGGGAAGCCGCGCTCGTCACGGTAGACGTATGCCTGGATCATGCCCTGGTTGTACAGCTTGTGGTACGGCTCCACCGAGGAGACGTGACCCAGGTCGAACAGGACCTTCGTCCAGAAGCGCGCGTACAGCAGGTGCAGCACCGCGTGCTCGGCGCCGCCCACGTACAGGTCGACGCCGCCGTGCGGCTGGCTCTCGCTGGGGCCCATCCAGTACTGCTCGATCGCCGGGTCGACCAGCGCCTCGGAGTTGGTGGGGTCCAGGTAGCGCAGCTGGTACCAGCAGGAACCGGCCCAGTTCGGCATGGTGTTGGTCTCGCGCCGGTAGCGCTTGACGCCCTCGCCTCGGCCCAGGTCCAGTTCGACGTTGACCCAGTCGGCCTTGCGCGACAGCGGGGTCTCCGGCTGGGAGGTCGCGTCGTCCGGCTCGAAGGTGCGCGGCGAGTAGTCCTCGACCTCCGGCAGTTCCAGCGGCAGCATCGACTCGGGCAGCGCGTGCGCGACGCCGTCCTCGTCGTAGACGATCGGGAAGGGTTCGCCCCAGTAGCGCTGGCGGCTGAACAGCCAGTCGCGCAGCCGGAAGTTGACGGTCCCCTCGCCGATGCCCCGCTCGGTCAGCCAGTCGGTGATCGCCGCCTTGGCCTCGACCACGCCCAGGCCGTCCAGCGAGATGCCCTCACCGGTGGAGTTGACGATCGCGGCGTCGTACGAGGCGAACGCGTCGTCCCACTCGGCCGGGTCGGCGTCGCGGTCGTCCGAGGGCTGCACGACGCAGCGCATCGGCAGCTCGAAGGCGCGCGCGAACGCGAAGTCGCGGGAGTCGTGCGCCGGGACGGCCATGATCGCGCCGGTGCCGTAGCCCATCAGCACGTAGTCCGCGATGAAGACCGGAACCCGCTCGCCGCTGACCGGGTTGGTCGCGAACGCGCCGGTGAAGACGCCGGTCTTGTCCTTGGCCTCGGCCTGCCGCTCGACGTCCGACTTCGACGCGGCCTGCTTGCGGTACGCGTCCACGGCATCGGCGGGGGTTGCGGCGCCGCCGGTCCACACCTGGCGGGTGCCCTCGGGCCACTCGGTCGGGACGATCTTCCCGACCAGCTCGTGCTCGGGCGCCAGCACCATGTAGGTGGCGCCGAACAGCGTGTCGGGGCGGGTGGTGAAGACGGTGATGGCGTCGCCGTCGCCGACCGGGAAGTCGACGCGCGCGCCCTCGCTGCGCCCGATCCAGTTGCGCTGCTGCAGCTTGATGGCCTCGGGCCAGTCCAGCGCGTCCAGGTCGTCCAGCAGGCGGTCGGCGTAGGCCGTGATCCGCATGTTCCACTGGCTCAGCTTGGACTTGAAGACGGGGAAGTTGCCCCGCTCGGAGCGGCCGTCGGCGGTGACTTCCTCGTTGGCCAGTACGGTGCCCAGCCCGGGGCACCAGTTGACGGGCGCGTCCGAGGAGTACGCCAGCCGGTACTCGTTCAGCACGTCGGCCCGCTCGCCGGCGCTCAGCGCGGCCCAGGAAGCGCCACCGGGCAGCTCACGGGTGCCGTTCTCGAAGGCGGCGACCAGCTCGGCGATCGGGCGGGCCGTCTTCGCCTCCACGTCGTACCAGGAGTTGTAGATCTGCAGGAAGATCCACTGGGTCCACTTGTAGTACTCCGTGTCGATCGTGGCGACCGAGCGGCGGTTGTCGTGGCCCAGGCCCAGCCGGCGCAGCTGGACCTTCATGTTCGCGATGTTCGCCTCGGTCGAGACGCGCGGGTGCATGCCGGTCTGCACGGCGTACTGCTCGGCCGGCAGGCCGAAGGCGTCGAAGCCCAGGGTGTGCAGGACGTTGTGGCCGGTCATCCGCTGGTGGCGGGCGAAGACGTCGGTGGCGATGTACCCCAGCGGGTGGCCGACGTGCAGGCCCGCGCCCGAGGGGAACGGGAACATGTCCATGATGAACTTCTTGGGCCTCGCCACGACCGCCGGGTCGCCGGCCAGGTCGCCGGTCGGGTTCGGCGCCTCGTAGGTGCCCTGGGCGTCCCAGAAGTCCTGCCAGCGTGCCTCGATGTCGGCGGCCATGGCAGCCGTGTAGCGGTGCGCCTCGGCCGCCTCGGGGGCCGGGGTGTTCGTCTCGCTCATGATTTCTGAAGCTCCATCGATCGTCTCTGCCGTCTCTGCCTGCCCAAACGAAAAAACCCCTCGCACAGGAGGGGGCGCCGCGCCGAGGCCGACCGTCTCGTGGGGTCGGTGCTCTTCAGCGCGGCTCGGTAAGCAGGAGGCGTACGGCACGCATGGCGTCAGGGTACCGCAGCGGCCCCTAGGGGTGCTCTGCCCTTCCGGCCCGCGACGGGCGGCGCACAACGAGAAGCGGGCCACCCGATCCGGGTGGCCCGCTTCTTCACTGTGGAGCTATGGAGAATTGAACTCCAGACCTCCTGCATGCCATGCAGGCGCTCTACCAACTGAGCTATAGCCCCTTGCCTTGCCTGCCGCTTCGTTCTCCGTTTCCGGTTCCCCTCGGCGACGTCCCAAACATTACACGGTCATGGCCCTGGTCCAAAAATCGGTTTCCACGAGTCCCGAGCCATGTCCGTTATGGGTAGTTCGGCGCATGTTTCCGCGTCAGGCGCGAGCGAACTGGTAGAAGCGCTTCAGCGTGCAGTGCTCATCGAGCAGCCGCCCGTAGATCGGCTCTCCCTCCAGCTCCCGGTACGTCTCGATCGGGTCGCCTTTTATGATCAGCGCCCGTGCGCATTCCTCGCACCAGTACTGGTAGTCGGGGTTGATCGGCTCCATGTCCCGCACGATCGGCGTGCCGTTGTTGCACCAGTCGCACCGCCGCCGGTGTGCACCCATCCGTCAGCGACTCCCTCCCGCGTCGGGCCGTCGTCGTCCCCCTCCGGCGGTCCGATTCTGCCATGCCGGCGCGCACCTGGTCAGCTGCGAACAAAAGCAAAGATCCCGCCCCCTACTGGGGACGGGATCTTGATTGTGGAGCTATGGAGAATTGAACTCCAGACCTCCTGCATGCCATGCAGGCGCTCTACCAACTGAGCTATAGCCCCGCTCTTCGCGACGCTCCCCCCGTTTCCGGTGTTCCGCGCTGCGAACAAGAAGAACTCTAGCCTGTGACCAGCCGGAAAGTGAAATCCGGGTGGGAGCCGCCCTGAGGTCGGCTCAGTCGTCGTCGCCCAGCACCGGTTCGGGCAGTGTGCCGGCGTTGTGCTCCATCAGCCGCCAGCCTCGCGCGCCCTCTCCGAGGACGGACCAGCAGCAGTTGGAGAGCCCGCCGAGGCCCTCCCAGTAGTACGAATCCAGGCCCAGCAGACGGCCGATCGTCGTACGGATGGTGCCGCCGTGACTGACGACGACGAGCGTGCCGCCCGGGGGCAGCCGGTCGACGTGCCCCAGCACCACCGGCGCGGCCCGCTCGGCGACCTCGGTCTCCAGCTCACCGCCGCCGCGGCGGACCGCCTCGCCGCGCTTCCACGCCGCGTACTGGTCGCCGTACTTCTCGAGGATCTCGTCGTGCGTGAGGCCCTGCCACTCGCCGGCGTACGTCTCGCGCAGCGCCTCGTCGTGCGACACGGTCAGGCCCGTGACGGACGCCAGCTCGGCGGCCGTGGCGGAGGCCCGCCGCAGGTCCGAGGAGACGATGGCGTCGGGGCCCAGCGAGGCGAGCAGCCGGGCGGCGCGGCGCGCCTGCGCCACACCCGTCTCGGTCAGCTCGATGTCCGTGGAGCCCTGGAAGCGGCGCTCCAGGTTCCACGCGGTCTGGCCGTGGCGCCAGAGGACGATCTTCCTGCCCGCCTTGCCCGTGCTGGCCCTGCCCGTGCTGGTCGTGCTCTCGCTGGTCGTGCTCAGAACAGATCACCGTCCAGTTCGTCGTCGCCCTGCGTCGCGCGCAGGGCCGCGTGCTCCTCGGCCTTGCCCTTGGTGAGCTTGGCGTCCTCGGGGAGGTCGATCTCGGGGCAGTCCTTCCACAGGCGCTCCAGCGCGTAGAAGACCCGCTCCTCGCTGTGCTGCACGTGGACGACGATGTCGATGTAGTCGAGCAGGATCCAGCGGGCGTCGCGGTCGCCCTCGCGGCGCACCGGCTTGACGCCGAGCTCCTTCTGGAGCTTCTCCTCGATCTCGTCCACGATCGACTTGACCTGACGGTCGTTGGGCGCCGAGGCGAGCAGGAAGGCGTCGGTGATCGACAGCACGTCGCTGACGTCGTACGCGATGATGTCGTGCGCGAGCCGGTCGGCCGCGGCCTGGGCGGCGGCGGTGATGAGCTCGATGGAGCGGTCCGTGGCGGTCACTGGCCATGCTTTCGGGTTGGCGGGCAGATCCTTACAAGGGTCTCATGTACCGCCGACACCGCCCGCGCGGAACGTCCCGCGCGGGCGGACCCACACCTCACAGTCGCCGCCGCAGAAGGCTCAGGACGGTTTGTAATCCTTGCCCAGCGTCACCACGACGTCGGCGTTCACCGCGTTCTCGGCCTTTTTCACGGCCGTCTCGGGCAGCCCCAGCGTCTTGGCGACCTCGACGGCCTTGTCCCGCTGCGCGTCGTCCTGGTAGGTGATCTGCGACGCGGGCACGGGCTTGTCGGCCTTGCCGCCGTCCACCAGGGTGTAGCCGCCGTTGAGCAGGGCCGCCTTCGCCGCCGTCTGCGTCTTGTCGTCGCCGGTGGCGTCCTTGATGCCCACCCGCGGGGCCGCGCCGGGCTGGGCGGCCGTGGCGGAGCCGCCGAGGACCTCCTTGACGACCTTCTTGTTGGCCTCGTCCGTGAGGCCGCCGTCGGGCTTCACCGCGAGCACGTCGGTGCGGTAGGCGCCCACCTTCGCGTGATCGCCCAGCTTGGACAGCAGTGCGCCCAGGGCCTGCGCGTCCAGGGCCGGATCGAGGATCTGGCCGGTGGTCTCGACGGTCTGCGCCGCCGTCTTCGGGTCGCCGGGCACCTTGCGCAGCAGCGCGAACAGGACCTTGCCGAGGCGTTCCAGCTGCTTGGTCTCCGGCTCGCCCTGGGCCCGGTACGTGGCGTACGCGACGGCCATCGGACCGCTGAGGCTCTGCTTCTGGCCCGCTCCCACGGCCGGGGACTTCGCCGCGTCGTCCGCGGGGACCGCCACGTCGGTGTCGACCTCGATGCCGCCGACCAGCTCCACGAAGTTTTCCAGGAAGGGGGTGTCCAGCCGCCAGGTGCCGCCGATGTGGGTGCCGAGCGCCGTGTCGAGGGCTTCCCGTACGCCGAGGCCGCCGTCCTCCAGGGCCTTGGCCAGCGGTGCGGCGGTGCCGTCGTCCTTGGAGACGCCGAGCGTGCTCGGCACCAGGACGGTGGCGCCCTGCTTGGTCGTGACGTTGTCGACGAGCAGTGCCGTGGAAATGCCGCCCTTCTTGGTGTTGTGCAGGTGGACGACGATCATGTCGCGCTTCTGCGGACCGGTGGCGGCCGCGCCGCTCGCGGCCTTGCCCGGGCCTTCCACGAAGGGGAGCTCGTCCGCGTACCAGAGGTAGCCGAGGCCGCCGGCGACGAAGACGGCGAGGACCACGATCAGCGCCACCACGCGGTTGCGGCCGCGGCGGCGGGCCTCCTCGCGGCGCTCGGTCCGGCTCTCGGTGAAGGCGAGCCAGTCGATGACGTCCTCGGAGTCCTCGTCCGGCTGGTCGATGAAGTCGAACTGCTCGGTGCGGTACGAGGGCCCCTGCGCGCCCCCTCCCTCGGCCCGGCGGGGCTCGGGGACCTGCGCGGACGCGGGGCCGGGCGCACGCTCGGGGCCGGGCGCCGGTGCGCGCACCGGCTCCGGCGCCCGAGCCTGCGGGGCGGCCTGCTGCGGGATCCACTGCTGGGTGGCCTGGGTGTCGTAACCGTAGGCCTGGGGCTGGGGCTGGGCCGCCTGGGCCTGCGGGTACTCCTGCTGCTGCGCGTAGTACTGCTGCTGCGGGGGCTGCTCGGCGTAGCCCTGGTGGTCGTAGCCGTACTGCTGCTCGTACGACTGCTCGTACTGCTGCCGGTCGTACTGCTGCTCGTAGGACTGCTCGTACTGCTGCTGCCCGTACGGAGCGGAAGGGGCCTGAGGGGCAGGAGCGGGCTGCGCGGGCACCTGGCCGTACACCGGCCGCCCGTAGGCGTCGTAGCCGACGAGCTGCTGCTCCTGGGCTGTCTGCGGATCGTACCGGTCGTACGGATCCTGTCGGTCGTTCACCGCGGGGCCCCTCTCTCCGGAAGCTCAGGCTCCCCGGTACAGCTCACGCTTGTCGATGTAGCGGACCACGCCGTCGGGCACCAAGTACCAGACAGGATCCCCCTGGGCGACGCGTGCGCGGCAGTCCGTGGACGAAATCGCCAGCGCGGGCACCTCGACGAGGGAGACGCCCCCCTCGGGCAGTCCGTCGTCGGTGAGGACGTGGCCCGGCCGGGTGACGCCGATGAAATGGGCGAGGGCGAAGAGCTCGTCGGCGTTCCGCCAGGTCAGGATCTGCGCGAGGGCGTCGGCGCCGGTGATGAAGAACAGGTCGGCATCGGCGTTGAGGGCGCTCAGGTCCCGCAGGGTGTCGATCGTGTAGGTCGGTCCGCCGCGGTCGATGTCGATGCGGCTCACCGAGAACTGCGGATTCGACGCGGTCGCGATGACCGTCATCAGGTACCGGTCCTCGGCGGCCGACACGGCCCGCTGCGACTTCTGCCACGGCTCACCGGTCGGTACGAACATCACCTCGTCGAGGTGGAACAGCGCGGCCACCTCACTGGCGGCCACCAGGTGTCCGTGGTGGATCGGGTCGAATGTCCCGCCCATCACGCCGAGCCGGCGCTTGACCGGGCCGGTAGGCATTTCCTGCTCTCCCATGAGCGAAGAGCCTACTGGCCCGGTGGAGCGGCAGGCACCCGCCTTCGAGCGGGTGAGCGACGCCGGGCTTCAGCGGTCGCGGTTCAGGCGCGTGGTGACCCAGAGCAGCAGCAGGAGGATGCCGAAGGCCGCACCGCCGGTCAGGTACGGGCTCAGGCTGTCGTGGTTGCCGCCGTGCTGCTCGGCGCCCTCCGAGGCGAGGACGACCAGGGTCTGGGCGGTGGAGGCGAGGCTCATCAGGCAGGTACCTATCGAGTCGGGGAGCGGGCGGAGATTTCGCTCACATCGTATGCGGGGGCCTGGGGCACGCTCACGCCGACTCAGGCGTTGGAGAGGATAGACGGACGGCAAGACGGACGGATCGACGGGGAGGGCGCTATGACGGAGACGGGCTTCGAGAAGGCACCGGCACGGGACCGCAGGAGGTTCCCCGGTATTTCCTCGCGCGCGTACGAGCATCCGGCGGACCGCTCGGCGCTGGTGGCGCTGCGGAAGCTGAGCGGCTTCGACACGGTGTTCAAGGCGCTGAGCGGGCTGCTGCCGGAGCGCAGTCTGCGACTGCTGTTCCTGTCGGACTCCGTCCGGGTGGGCGAGACCCAGTTCCCGCACCTGCACGCGATGCTCCTCGACGCCTGCTACATCCTGGACCTGGAGAAGGTCCCGCAGATGTACGTGCAGCAGGATCCGAAGCCCAATGCCATGTGCATCGGGCTGGACGAGCCGATCATCGTGGTGACGACGGGCCTGGTCGAGCTGCTCGACGAGGAGGAGATGCGGGCGGTGGTGGGCCACGAGGCGGGCCACGCGCTGTCGGGGCACGCCGTGTACCGGACGATCCTGCTGTTCCTGACGACCCTGGCGCTCAAGGTCGCGTGGATCCCGCTGGGCAATGTGGCGATCATGGGGATCGTGACGGCGCTGCGCGAGTGGTTCCGCAAGTCGGAGCTGTCGGCGGACCGCGCGGGGCTGCTGGTGGGGCAGGACGTGCAGGCCTCGATGCGGGGCCTGATGAAGCTCGCGGGCGGCAACCACCTCCACGAGATGAATGTCGACGCGTTCCTCGCCCAGGCCGAGGAGTACGAGAAGAGCGGCGACCTGCGCGACTCCGTACTGAAGATCCTCAACATGCTGCCGCGGACGCACCCCTTCACGACGGTGCGGGCGGCCGAGCTGAACAAGTGGTCGCAGAACCGGGACTACCAGCGGATCATGGACGGCCACTACCCGCGTCGCGACGAGGACAAGGACACCTCGGTGAGCGACTCCTTCCGCCAGTCCGCCGCGCACTACGCCGACTCGGTGCGGACCAGCAAGGACCCGCTGATGAAGCTGGTCGGTGACATCGCCGGCGGCACGGCGGACCTGGGCGGCAAGCTCCGCGACCGGTTCACGGGCAGCGGTCCGGGCACGGCCCCGGGCGGCAACCCCGGGGACAGGGGCACGGACAGGCCCACGGGCGGCGCCGAGCAGGACTGATCCAGGAAGCGGGGGCCGGGTCCACGAAGAGCGGGCCGGTCACGTCCACAGAGGGCCAGGCCGGCCTATGCAGCGGGTCCGGCCTCGGGAGCTGAGCCCACGTCCTGCTCCGGGGTGGCCGTCGGCGCCAGGACGCCGCACAGCCCCGCCGTGCGCCGCGGTCGGCCACTGGCGTACGGGTCGCTCGCGGCCGGTCCGACCGTCGTCGGCCCGGCGCCGGCCAGCATCGGGCGGAAGCCCTGCGCCGGATCGGCGGAGCACGCCTGGGGGCCCGCCGTCACGTAGGCCGAGGCGAGCTCCGCCCGCCGGGCCGTGAGGTCGTCGCGGTCGAAGCGCAGCCGCAGCTCGCGGCGGACGGTGAAGAGCGAGGCTCCGTCCACCGCGGCGGGCTGCCCCGTGGCCGGGTGCACGGCGTAGACGAAGGTGTGATCGGTGATCACTTCCAGCACGTTCGGGCTGGTCTCGGCGAAGGCGAGGGCGCCGCTCACCCGGACCCGGCTGTCGGCGAGCACGGCGGTGGCGGGGTCGAAGCGGACGAGCCAGCCGGTGACGGCGTGGCGCCCGTCACCGGCGGGCGAGGCCATGCTCTGGTCGAACTGCGTCAGCTGGTCGGGGTCGAGCAGGACGCGCACCGGGCGGGTGGCGGCGGCGGCCAGCACGTCCGGGTCCAGGGAGGACTGCACCAGGTAGTCCTTGGCGATGCTCAGCGCCGTGAGGACCTGATGGTCGGTGAAGTGCGGAGTGTGGCGCACGGCGGGCAGGGCGATGCCGGCCGCCCCGATGCGGTACTGCGCGGCCGGGCTGCTCGCGTACAGATCGGCCGGGCGGCCGCCGGGGACCGGCTCGGAGGGCGCGAGCGGGACCACGGTGCTGCTGAGTGCCTCGGCCCGGCCCACGACGGGGGCCACGTACGGGTTGCGCAGCCCCATGTAGACGGCTGCGGCGAGCGCCAGGGTGATGCACAGCACGATGAGCCGGCCCTGCCGGGCCGCGGAGGAGCCGCGCCGGGGCCCGGGGTGGCCGCCGCCGGACCAGAAGGACCGGCTGCGTACCGCGCGGGCGTGCTCGCCCATGCGTTCCTGTGCGGAGAACTCCTGGAGGCGGGCAGCCCGGACGAAGTCCTCGTCGAACACCACCGACCGGTACTCGTCCGACCGGAACTCCTCGTCGCCCCCGCCGATGCCTTCGGGGGTGCCGTTGGGTGGATCTCCTGGCACGGCCATCGCTTCTCCCCGCTGTCCCCGCTTCAGAGAAGCCCCCGGCTCCGGTGAAGGAGCGGGGTCGTACCTTCAGGGTTGGCGGCCGACGCGGTCCATAAACTTGCCGGCGCCGGTGACTTCGCCCATGGGGGTGCTCGCGGGCGCCGGAGTCTGCTCCGCGTCGCTGGCGGCGGCGCTGCGGTAGACGGCGCTGAAGGCCAGGGCGACCATGCCGAGGCCCATGACGAATGCGAGGAACCAGGCGACCGGGCGCAGCCAGGGCGAGCGGCCGCGGTAGGGGCGCAGGCTGCCGCCGTAGGCGCCGTACGGCCCGTCCCCGTAGCCGGGGCCGTGTTCCCAGCCGGATTCGTCGGAGTGGTAGCCCTCGGCGTACCCGTACCCGTCGTAGTCCTCGTCGCCCGTCCAGCCGCCCGCGAAGGCGGCCCGGGCGGCTTCGGCCGCCTCGGCGCGCGCCCGATCTGCGGACCGCTGGCGCTCCGCGGCGCTCGGTTCACGGATCTCGGCGTTCCGGACGAAGTCCTCGTCGAACACCACGGAGGCGAAGTCCTTGTCCGCGCCTCCGCGGTCGTCGTCGGGCTCCCCGTCGTCCGGGAACGGATTGCCCCCCACGTCGTCCGGCACGTGACCAGCGTAGACCTGGGGGGCGGCTTTGGGCAGGGCATCCGGCGAAATCCGGCCACCCGGTGTTCGGGGCGTGACTACCGAACGTGACCGTCGCCGGTGACGATGTACTTGGTCGAGGTGAGCTCGGGAAGCCCCATCGGGCCCCGGGCGTGCAGCTTCTGGGTGGAGATGCCGATCTCCGCGCCGAAGCCGAACTGACCACCGTCCGTGAACCGGGTGGAGGCGTTCACGGCAACCGTGGTCGAGTCGACCAGCTGGGTGAAGCGGCGCGCGGCCGCCTGGGAGGTGGTGACGATCGCCTCGGTGTGGCCGGAGGTCCATCGCCGGATGTGCGCGACGGCGTCGTCGAGGGAGTCGACGACGCCTGCGGCGATGTCGTAGGAGAGGTATTCGGCCGCCCAGTCCTCGTCCGTGGCGGCGAGTGCGGTGACCTTGGAGTCCTCCGCGTACGCGAGCACCCGCTCGTCGCCGTGCACGGTCACGCCGGCGTCGGCGAGCGCTTCCAGGGCGAGGGGGACGAAGGCGTCGGCGATGTCGCGGTGGACCAGCAGGGTCTCCGCGGAGTTGCAGACGGAGGGCCGCTGGGCCTTGGAGTTGACGAGGATGTCCACGGCCATGGCGAGGTCCGCCTGAGCGTCCACGTAGACGTGGCAGTTGCCGGTACCGGTCTCGATGACCGGGACGATCGACTCCTCCACGACGGTCTTGATGAGGGAGGCGCCGCCGCGCGGGATGAGCACGTCGACGAGCCCGCGGGCGCGCATCAGTTCGCGGACGGAGTCGCGGGACTCGCCGGGGACGAGCTGGATCGCGTCCGCGGGCAGGCCGGCCGACACGATGGCGTCGCGCAGGACGGCGACGAGCACGGTATTGGAGGCGTAGGCGGACGACGAGCCGCGCAGGAGGACGGCGTTGCCGGACTTCAGGCAGAGGACGGCGGCGTCGACGGTGACGTTGGGGCGGGCCTCGTAGATGATGCCGACGACGCCGAGCGGGACGCGGACCTGGCGCAGGTCGATGCCGTTGGGGAGGGTGGAGCCGCGGACGACCTCGCCGACGGGGTCGGGCAGGGCCGCGATGTCGCGGACGTCGGAGGCGATGGCCGCGATGCGGTCCGGGGTGAGTGTGAGGCGGTCGATGACGGTCTCACTGGTGCCGGCGGCGGCCGCCTTCGCGGTGTCGACGGCATTGGCCTCGACGATCTCGGCCGTACGGGCCTCCAGCGCGTCCGCGATGGCCAGCAGGGCCGTGTCCTTGGCGGACCGCGGGAGGGGGGCGATGGCCGCGGCGGCGGTACGGGCGGCTTGCGCGGTGGCGATCACGGGTGAGGTGGTGGCATCGAGCGAGGTCATGCGGCCAGGGTAATCCTCGCCCCGGCCACCCCGAACGGCCTTCCACTCCCCGAGACGACCGCTCCACGCCACGCCCGCTCCCCGAGACGACCGGCCCCCTCGACGCCCCGCGCACGCCTGCGCCCGGACTCCGTCCGTCGGCCACCGGTCCGGGGTTGCGCCTACGCCCCGGGAGCGGTCCGGCGGAGCCGTGCGAGGCGCGCGTTCAAAAGGGGTGCACGCCGACCGGGTGGGCAGGGGGCGGGCCGTAGCCCTCGGCCACGCGCTGGTGGTAGGTGGCGCGGTCGATGACCTCCAGGCCGACGATCTCCCACGGCGGCAGCTGCGCCGAGGAGCGGTGTTCGCCCCAGAGCCGCAGGGCGACGGCCGCGGCGTCGTGGAGGTCGCGGGCTTCCTCCCAGTAGCGGATTTCCGCATGGTCGTCGGCGTAGCGGCTGGTCAGCAGGAAGGGGTGGTCGTGGGCGAGCTGCTCCAGCCCGCGGCGGACTTCGGACAGCGGCGCGGGCTTGCCCGAGACGCTCAGCGTGATGTGCCAGAGGCGGGAGGCGTCCTGCTCTTCCCCGCTTCCGCCGATGTCACCGTCCCCGGTGCCGACGCTGGTCAGCGCTCGTCTCACCAGCCGCCTCCTTGTCTGCGCCATGCGTGTCCGCCCCTCACAGTTGACCAGTCCCTGGCTCACCGCGCGGCGGTTTTACCGAACCTCAGCCCTGCAGGAGGACCAGATCGTCGCGGTGGACGACCTCCCGCTCGTACTCGGGTCCGAGCGACCGCGCGAGCTCGCGCGTGGAGCGGCCGAGGAGCTGCGGAAGTTCCTTGGCGTCGAAGTTGACGAGGCCGCGGGCCACGGCGCGGCCGTCGGCCGCGCGGAGTTCCACGGGGTCCCCGGCGACGAAGTCGCCCTCGACCGCGGCGATCCCCGCGGGCAGCAGCGAGCCGCCGCGCTCGGTCACCGCGCGCACGGCTCCGTCGTCGAGGACGAGGTGCCCCTGCGGGGTCGACGCGTGCTGGAGCCAGAGCAGCCGGTCGGTGGAACGGCGCCCGGTGGAGTGGAACAGCGTGCCCGTCGCCCGCCCGGCCAGCGCGTCCGCGGCCTGGCTCGACGAGGTCAGGACGACCGGGATGCCGGCCGCCGCGGCGATGCGCGCGGCCTCGACCTTGGTGGCCATGCCGCCGGTGCCGACGCCCGCCTTGCCGGCGCTGCCGATGGTGACGTGCGCGATGTCCTCGGGGCCGCGGACCTCGTCGATGCGGCTCGTGCCGGGCAGCGACGGGTCGCCGTCGTAGAGGCCGTCGACGTCGGAGAGCAGGATGAGGAGGTCGGCGCGGACCAGGTGGGCGACGAGGGCGGCGAGGCGGTCGTTGTCGCCGAAACGGATCTCGTCGGTGGCGACCGTGTCGTTCTCGTTGACGACGGGGAGGGCGCCCATGGCCAGGAGCTGGTCCAGGGTCCGGTAGGCGTTGCGGTAGTGCGCACGCCGACTGGTGTCGTTGGTGGTGAGCAGTACCTGGCCGACACGGACGCCGTACCGCGCGAAGGAGGCGGTGTAGCGGGCGACGAGGAGGCCCTGTCCGACGCTGGCGGCGGCCTGCTGGCGGGCCAGGTCCGTGGGGCGGCGGCGCAGGCCGAGAGGGGAGAGTCCGGCGGCGATGGCTCCGCTGGAGACGAGGACGATCTCCTTCTCGCCTCCGCTGCGCGCCTTGGCCAGTACGTCGACCAGCGCGTCCACGCGGTCCGCGTCGAGACCGCCGGCCGCCGTGGTCAAGGAGGAGGAGCCGACCTTGACCACGATCCTGCGCGCGTCGAGCACACCCTGCCTAGCCGCTGACACGTCTGTCCCCTTGCCCCTTGCCGTCATGAACCTGCCCGCCCAATCTACGGGGTGGCCGGGCGGGGCCGCCCTCGGGTTTCAGAGCGTGGACGTGCTGCGGGCCCGGTCCGGTTCCCCGGCCCCGGCGCCGGTCCCCGGGATGAGGATCTTGCGGGAGAGGACGAAGGTGAAGGGAATGGCCACGACGGCCGCGACCAGCGGCGCGATCTTGGTGTTCATCCCCGCCCAGGTCACCAGGGCGTAGAGGCCGGCGGACTGGATCACGTAGTTCGTGACGTTGGTCAGCGGGAAGAGGAAGAACTTCTTCCACGTCGGCCGGGTCCGGTAGGTGAAATAGGTGTTCATGAAGAACGAGCCGACCATCGCCAGCACGAAGGCGAGGGAGTAGGCGGCGAAGTACGGCATCCAGGGGTGCAGCAGCAGGTAGAGGACGAAGAAGGTGCCGGTGTTGACGCCGCCCACCAGGGCGAAGCGGACGATCTGGCCGAGCTGCCCCTTCCTGTGGCCGGGCCGCGCCTTCCCGTCCGGGGCGCCCGGGGTGTCCGGCGCATTCGAGGTGTCCGCAGCGTCCGGCGCATTTGAGGCGTTCGAGGCGTTCGAGGTATCCGACATCAGCTGCTGCGTTCCGCGATCACGCTCTCGGCGACGATGGCCGCCCCGGAATTGCGGACGTCCCGGGAGCCCTGGATGTCACGCGGCACGGGCTCCGCGCCGTGCGACTCCTTCACCAGGAAGTGCGGCCGGCGCTTGGTCTCGTAGTAGATCCGGCCGATGTACTCGCCGATCAGGCCCAGCATGACCATCTGGACCCCGCCCAGGCCGACGATGATCGCGACGAGGGTGACGTACCCCGGGGAGTCCACGCCGTGGGTCATCGCCATGACCGCGATCCACACCGCGTACACCGCGGTCAGCGCCACCAGCGACACGCCCACCCAGATGCCGATGCGCAGCGGCCGGTTGTTGAACGAGATGAGCCCGTCCATGCCGTAGTTCAGCAGGGACCCGAACTTCCACTTCGTCTCGCCCGCCTCGCGCTGCGCGTTGCGGTAGTCGAAGTGGACCGTGTCGAAGCCGATCCAGGAGAAGAGGCCCTTGGAGAAGCGGTTGTACTCGGGCAGCGAGAGCAGGGCGTCCACGGCGGGGCGGGACAGCATCCGGAAGTCGCCGACGCCGTCGGTGAGCTCCACGTCGACCCACCGGTTGATGCCCCGGTAGTAGAGGCGGCTCAGCGCCGTGCGGAGCTTCTTGTCACCCTGACGGGTGCGGCGGGCGATGATCTGGTCGTGCCCCTGCCGGTAGTAGTCGAGCATGGGGGCGATGAGCTCCGGCGGGTGCTGGAGGTCCGCGTCCATGATGACCACGGCGTCGCCGGTCGCCTCGCGCAGACCGGCGAGCATGCCGGCCTCCTTGCCGAAGTTCCGGCTGAAGGAGACGTAGCGGGTCCGGTCCGCGTGCCGGGCGGCGATCTCGCGGAGCTTGTCGAGGGTGCCGTCACGGCTGCCGTCGTCGACGTAGCAGACCTCGTACTCGACGGGGAGGGCGTCCAGCACCTTGCGGATCTCCGTGTCGAAGCTGTCGATGACAGCTTCTTCGTTGTAGCAAGGGACTACTACGGACAGCTTCATGAACACATCCTGCAGGTCCGAACGGGTGATTTGTCGGCGACCGGACCAGCCACTCACCTCTGCCTTTTTTCTTCCTTAGAAGTATGCACGGCGGGGGTGGAGCTGCCGGGGGTGAGCGCGGCACACGGTAGCTTTGACGGGATAAACGGAATGAAACAAAGGGATCGAGGTGCACGTGCCTGACGTCTCCGTGGTCGTCATCGTCTACAACGACGCAGAGCGTCTGCCGACAGCCGTCCAGTCGGTTTTGGACCAAACCCTGCACGGGGTCGAAGTCGTGATCGTCGACGACTGCAGCAAGGACCGGTCCTACGCGGTCGCCCAGGAGCTCGAAGCCGCGCACCCGGGGAGGGTGCGCGCCTTCCGGCTGCCGGAGAACAGCGGCGGCTGCGGAGCACCGCGCAACCACGGCATCAAGCAGGCCACCGGCGCCTACGTGATGTTCCTGGACAGCGACGACGTGCTGGAGCGCAACGCCTGCCGCAACATGCTGGACGCCGCCGAGCGGACCGGCTCCGACCTGGTCTCGGGCATGTGCGTCCGCGTGCACCTCGACAACAGGTGGGGCAAGACCACCGAGTGGTACCCGTGGATCTACTCCGGGACCCGCACGCTGGAGTCGATCACCGAATATCCGGACCTGCTGGTCTACGACACCCTCTCCACGAACAAGTGCTACCGGCGCGCGTTCCTGCTGGAGCAGGGCCTGGAATTCCCGGTCGGGATCCACTACGAGGACCTGCTGTTCTCCGCGCAGGCCTACGTCGCCGCCAGCCGCATCACGCTCATCCCGAACCACGTCTACTTCTGGAACGTGATCGAGAAGGCCGCGGCGAAGTCGATCAGCAACCGGCGCCACGAGATCGAGAACTTCGTCCACCGGATGGAGATCCACCGCCGCGTCGACGAGCTGCTGGCCGCCAAGGGCCACGCGGAGATCAAGTCCGCCAAGGACGCCAAGTTCCTCAAGCACGACCTGGTGCTGCACCTGCGGGACCTGCCGCTGCTCGGGGACGCGTACCGCCGGCAGTTCGCCCGGCTCGCCAACGGCTACCTGGCCGGCATCGACCCGGCCGCGTACGACAACGTCACGAACCTCCAGGCCATCTGCGCCTACCTGCTCGGCAAGGAGGACTGGGACAACCTCCTGCCCGCCGCCGACGCCATGACCAACAAGGGCCGGCTCACCTCCCCGCTCGCCGAGCGCGACGGCCGGATCTACTGGTGCGCACGGCACATCGACGACCCGGCCGACACCGAGGCCCGCCGGATACTGGACGTCACCGACCAGGGCTTCGACACGGCGCCGCTCGGCTCCATGGCCCTGGGCAACCGCCTCACCTCGTACGCGGACGACGGCCGGGGCACCGTCACCCTCGCCGGTGCCATCGTGAACCCGCTGGGCCGGATCACGCCCGAAACGGAATTGAAGGCCACGCTCGAATTCCGGGCCCGCCGTCAGATCGGGGTGCGTTCGTTCAGCTTCCCGGTGGCAACGGTGCGCCACGCCGGTGACACGATCGAGTGGAACGCCACCGCTGACATCGGCAGCACCGTCCGTCCCCTCGGCATCATCGACGCGGTCTGGGACGTCACCCTGAAGTTGACGGCCGGCAGAGATCGCATCACCACCCGCGTCTCGGTCGGCGGGGTCGACCTGGAGCAGGCCGCCCGGCTGCGCGTGCGGCCCCGGCTGACCCGGCTGGTCTCCGACCGCTTCGAGCCCGAGGTGACCAAGAAGGGCAACCTCTCCTACGTCCTGACCGCCGAGGGCGCCGCCGCCGTGCGCACCCAGACGCTGATCAGCAGCGCGATGCACGGCAAGGCCGCCGGCCTGGTCAAGCGGGGTCTGCGCAAGGCCCTGCGGGCCCGCCGCAACATCGGCTCGGGCGAGCAGAAGGTGAAGGTCTACCACGAGGTCTTCTCGAAGCTGCCGATCAAGAAGGGCACGGTCGTCTTCGAGAGCCACATGGGCAAGCAGTACAGCGACAGTCCGAAGGCGATCTACGAGGAGCTCGTGCGCGCGGGCGTGCCGTTCGAGGCGATCTGGTCGTACGCCGGCGGCAAGCCCACCGGCTTCCCCAAGGAGGCCACGCTGGTGCGGCGCTGGAGCTGGCCGTACCTGCGCGCGCTGGCCCAGGCCGAGTACTGGGTCGACAACCAGGGCTTCCCGCTGGCGCTGGCCAAGCGCCCGGGGACCACGTACATCCAGACCTGGCACGGCTCGGCGCTCAAGCGGATGGGTTTCCACGAGCCCCGTACCAAGGCCCAGGGCCGCGCGGCCCAGGACCGCTTCCAGGCCGCCGTCGACCGCTTCGACCACTTCCTGATCCGCTCCGAGCACGACGCCCGGACCCTCGCCAAGGGCTTCCGCCTCCGCGACGAGGTGCTGCTGCGCACCGGCTATCCGCGCAACGACGCCCTGGTCGCGGCCCACCGCTCCGAGGCGGACAGCGGCGAGCGGGTCCGCGGGCCGCTGGCCGCGGAGTTCGGGATCGACCCGGACAAGAGGGTGCTGCTGTACGCGCCGACCTTCCGGGCGAACGCGGACGGCGCGGTGGAGGGCTTCGAGTTCCCCTTTGACGTGGAGGAGTTCGCCGACCGGCTCGGCGACCGTTTCACGCTGCTGGTGCGGACCCACTACCTCAACAGCGTCGCGCTGCCCGCGTCGGTCGCGGGCCGGGTCATCGACGTGTCCAAGCACCACGACATCACCCCGCTGCTGGCCCTCGCCGACGGTCTGATCACCGACTACTCGTCCGTGATGTTCGACTACGCGCTCCTGGACCGGCCGATGCTGTTCTTCGCGTACGACTACGAGCAGTACGCGACCGACATCCGCGGCACGTACTTCGACCTGAAGGAGAAGGCCCCGGGCCCGGTGGTGGCCACGGCGGACGAACTGCTCCAGGCCGTCGCCGCCTTCGACGAGGCCGACGCCAAGTACGCCGAGGCGCGTCAGCGTTTCCTCGCCGAGTTCGGCGAGTACGACCGCGGGGACGCGGCCCGCCAGATCGTCGAGAAGTTCTTCACCAGGAGCGGCAAGTGAGTGACCAGACCGCCTCCGGCGGCCGTGACATCTTCCTCGTCTCCAACAGCGTCGACGAGCTCGGCGGTGTGACGACCTGGTCGCACCAGATGGCCCGGCTGTTCGGCGACCGCGGACACCGGGTGCACGTCATCGGCATCGCCCCCGTCGCCGAGGAGATCCGGCAGAAGCTGCCCGCCGACCTCCCCTACGCGACGACCACGCTCTACGATGCCCACCCGCCGGCCGCGCGCCGGCTGCACGGCATCAAGGGGCGGCTCAACGCACCCGAACGGCGCCGCCAGGCGGCGCGCCGGGCGAAGATGCGGGCCAAGGCGGAGCAGCTGAGCGAGCTGCTGCGCGCGGCCCGCCCCGGCGCCGTGGTGATCGTCACCCAGGTCTGGGCGATGGAGTGGGTGGCCCTCGCCGACACCAAGGGGTGCACCCTCATCGCCATGAGCCACGAGTCCTTCGAGGCCAGCGAGAAGTCCAGCCGCGGCCGCCGGGTCCGCCGCTTCTACCCGGAGGTCGACCGCATGCTCGTGCTGACCCCCGAGGACGCGGACCTCTGGATCCGGGCCGGCATGCAGAACGTGGGCAGCATGCCGAACCCGCTGCCGTTCATGCCCGACTCCCCCGCCCCGCGGACGGAGAAGGTCGTGGCGAGCGTCGGCCGCCTGGCCTTCGAGAAGGGCATGGACCTGCTGCTCGACGCGTGGGCGGACGCGGCCCCGCACCACGCCGACTGGACCCTGCGGATCTACGGGGCCGGTGTGGAGGAGCCCGCGCTGCGGGCGCACGCCGCCGAGCTCGGCGTGGAGGAGTCCGTGGAGTGGATGGGCAGCACCGACGACGTGCTCGGCGCCCTGCGCGGGGCCTCGGTCTTCGCCCAGGCCTCGCGGGCCGAAGGGTTCCCGATCACCCTGCTGGAGGCGATGGCCGCGGGCGTGCCGGTGGCCGCCTTCGACTGCGCGCCGGGCGTACGGGAGATCGTCAAGCACGGTGAGGACGGGCTGCTGGCCCGGCTCGGCAACACGATGGAGCTCGCCGGGCAGCTGGACCGGCTGATGTCCGACCGGGAACTGCGCGACCGGCTCGGCGACAACGCCTTCCGCAACGTGAAGCGGTACTCCAGCGCCGAGATCACCGACCGGTGGGAGAACCTGTTCTCCTTCCTGGAGCGCTGAGTTTCCCCGCAGCCCCAGCCCGGCCGTCCGCGTACGTACGAAGCCGCCCGCCCCGGAGAGGTCCGGGGCGGGCGGCTTCGTAC
>NZ_JAGGOW010000030.1 GCF_018614135.1 Streptomyces sp. ISL-66 | reverse complement strand
TGCCGTACGGCACCAGGGCCCCGAAGGAACTGCTACACCATCTACCGGCCTAGTGCTGCGCCGGCCTTCTGTTTCCGCGTACCTGGCCTGAACGCAGCCGGGGGCGCGGGGATCGCGATTGCTTGACCGGAGACCACCTCACTATCGATGTCCTGCGGTACCCGGGCTCAGCCTTCGACCCGGGCGATCCTGATGGCGGTCAACTCCTCCGTTCTTCCCTCTGAATCGATCACTTACCAAACGGGTACTGCGTACTACGGTGCTGCGTACTGCGGGTACTGCCTACTGCGGTACTGCGTACTACTGGTCCTGCATACGACAGCCCCTGATCACTGCGGGCCGCCCGGTCCGGTCGTCAGTTCCGTCGCCTTCCTACAACAGCCTGGCTTCGGAACTCCACCACCGCACCGCTCTGCTTACTGCGTGCTTCTTGCCCGGCAGTTCGTCCCTCCGGGCCTTGCTCGATCTCGGTTACAAGAGAAACCATAGCCACACCGCAACTGAATGTCTACCCTGGCCACGATAGATTTTCGCCTGTCTGACGAGGAAGTAATCGAGATTGCATGCAAGGAGATCCACCCATGGTCGAACGCCCTCCCCGTGAGCCCGGCGGCAGGAACATCGCCGTCGAGGTCCTGGACGGAGCCGTCGCGGTCAGGCCCGTCGGTGAGGTCGACATCGAGACGGCCCCCGTCCTGCAGCGCGCCCTCGCCCAAGCCCTCACCCACGCCTCACCGGCTAAGGCCGTGGTGATCGACTGCAGCCGCCTCACCTTCTGCGACTCCTCGGCACTCAACGCCCTCCTCGCCGCGCGCCGCGCAGCGGAGGAGTCCGGCACCGTCATCCGCCTGGCAGCCCCCCAGTCCCAGCTCCAGCGCCTCCTGGAGATCACCGGGGCCACGGCCCTCTTCCCCGTGGAGGAGCAGCCCCCACCCCCGGTCGCCCCCTCCCCGGGGCCCCTCGTGGACGACCCCACGCCGTAGACCCACGGCCCGAGCCGCAAAGGAGCCGCATGCGCAGGTGTGCGTAGCCTCTGAGCTGCGGGACGCAGGCCTCGGGGCGGCTCCGGCATCGCTCCGGAGCCGCACCGTCGGCGTCCTTGCCGGCCGCGGTTCACCGCGGCGGTTCGACCACCCCGGGGTCAGGCCGCCGCCTCCACCCGTGCACCGCTCCGGGACTCCTGACGCACGACACGTCGCTGCCGGGACGGCATGCCCACGGTCGGGTTGGCGACGCCCCAAGCCGCGCCCTTGCAGATCAGTTCCTTGTAGAAGGCGGCCACGCGGCCCGTCAGGGCCTTGTCGACCGCGCGGTCGTCGGCGGTGACGAACTGAATCAGGCCCTCCTTGCGGCCGAGGGAGACGCACTGCTGGGCGTAGCGGATGGAGATGTGGGGCACCTTGGTGCCGGCGAGCCGGGCGGCGATGGCGTCGGCGGCCTGCCAGGCCATGGGGACGCCCGAGGCGCAGGACATGCGCAGCGGCTTGCCGCCCGGGCCCATCGCCATCGCCGCGTCGCCCACGGCGTACACGTCCGGGTGGGAGACCGAGCGCATGGTGGAGTCGACCACGATCTGGCCGTGGTCGGAGAGCTCCAGGCTGGTGGCCCGGGCGATCGGGTGGACGGCGAAGCCGGTGGTCCAGACCGTGACCTCGGCGGGGACGGTCCGGCCGTCGGCGGTCGTCACGCCGTCCGCCTCCACGGCGGTGACCGCGGTGTGTTCGTGGACCGTGATGCCGAGCTTGTCCACCACCTTCCGCAGGTGGGTGCGGCCCTTCTCGGAGAGCCAGTCGCCGAGGACGCCGCGGGCGGCCAGGGCGACGTCGAGGTCCGGGCGGGTCTCGGCGATCTCGGTCGCGGCCTCCAGGCCGGTCAGGCCGCCGCCGACCACGACCACGGGCCGGCCGGCGTCCAGGGCGGCCAGGCGATCGCGGAGGCGGAGGGCGCCGGGGCGGCTGGAGACCTCGTGGGCGTGTTCGGCGGTGCCGGGGACGCCGCCGTCGTTCCAGCCGCTGCCGAGGGCGTAGACCAGAGTGTCGTACTCCAGTTCCTGCCGCTCGGGGCCGTTCGCGGGGGCGACCGTCACCGTCTTGCGGTCCACGTCGACGGTGGTGACCTTCCCCAGTTCCACTTCCACGCCGGTGCCCGCGAACATCTCGCCGAACGGCCGGGGCCTGAGGTCCTGGCCGACCGCGAGCTGGTGCAGCCGGACGCGCTCGATGAAGTCGGGCTCGGGGTTGACGAGGGTGATGGTGACGTCCTCGCGGTGCAGCCGCTTGGCGAGGCGGCCGGCGGCGATGGCTCCGGTGTAGCCGGCTCCGAGGACGACGATGCGGTGCTGCATGTCCGTGCTCCTGTCTGGGCGGGGGCTGCCGTTGTCCGGCGGGCTTTCGCCCCTTGAACCGGACAGCCCCCCGTTCCCTGACAGGATGGGAACGTGACCTGCGCCACATCCCTCAGAGCGTGTGGAGCGGGGCCTCCCGATGGTCCGCGGCGGCCCACTGCTCGGTCGCGCGGACGAGCTTGTCGGGGTTGACCTGGCTGAGGATCGCGGCGATGCCCTCCGCGGTGACCTCCAGGCAGGTGATCGCGACGACCCGGCCGTCCACGACCGCCACGAAGGCGGGCCCGCCGTTCGCGGTCGTGGCGTAGATGTCGGGCGCGCCGCCGATGTGGGCCCGCTTGGCCGCGCTGGGCTTGAACAGGCCGCGCAGGAACGTGGCGACCGCGCGCGCACCCTCGAACGCCTTCGCGCGGGCCGGGACCTTGCCGCCGCCGTCGCCGACCGAGACGGCGTCCTGGGTGAGCAGGCGTATGAGGGGTTCGGTACGGCCGCTGGTCGCGGCGGCCAGGAACTCCTCGACGATTCGCCGGGCGGTGACCTCGTCGATCTCGGTGCGCGCCTTGCCGTCCGCGATGTGCTTCTTGGCCCGGTGGTAGATCTGCTGGCTGGCGGCCTCGGTGATGTCCAGGATCTCGGCGATCTCCCGGTGCGGGTGGTCGAAGGCCTCGCGCAGCACGTACACCGCCCGCTCGCCCGGCGACAGACGCTCCAACAGGACGAGGACGGCGTACGACACCGACTCGCGCTGCTCGGCGGTGTCGGCCGGACCGAGCATCGGGTCCCCGGCGAGCAGCGGCTCGGGGAGCCACCGTCCCACGTACGTCTCGCGCCGGGCGCGCGCCGAAGTGAGCAGGTTGAGGCACCAGTTGGTGAGGACCTTCGTCATCCAGGCCTCAGGCACCTCGATCCGCTCGACGTCGGCTGCCTGCCAGCGCAGGAACGTCTCCTGCACGGCATCCTCCGCCTCGCTCGCCGAGCCGAGCAGCCGGTAGGCAATGGCCTCCAGCCGGGGCCTGGCGGTCTCGAAGCGCTCCACGTCACTGGTGATCAGGGCCATGGTCGTGATCCTAGGCGTCCCCCGGGGCGGAACGGCAGGGAGACGGCGCTCTCAGGTGAGCAGCGAGGACCAGCGCGGACCAGGCGTCGAAGACGCCCGGTGCCGACCGCGACACGCGGCGCCGGTACACGCGCCGTGCCGGGATGGCTGGCGCAAACGTGGGCAGGCGCCCCGATGGAACGGTCAAAGCGATCGATTGACCAAGATCGACCAAGGAGGAGCCTTGAGTGACTTCCAGGATGTGAGCCGTCAGCAGGAAGGCACCACGACGGCACTAGCACACACCGTTCAGGACAAGGCGGGCGAAGGCGCCGCCCTGGTCGGCGCCAAGGCCGCCGAGGTGGGCGGTACGGCCAAGGAGCAGACGGCCAACGTCGTCGGCGAGGCCACCGCGCAGGCCCGGGACCTCGTCGGGGAGCTGCGCTCCCAGGTGATGGAACAGGCCGAGACGCAGACACAGCGCCTGGCGGAGAACGTGCGTCGGCTCTCGCAGGAGCTGCGGGAGCTGGGCGAGGGCGGCAAGCCGGACTCGACCGTGGCGAGCATGGCCCGGCAGGTGGCTGACAGCGGCCGGCAGGTGGCGGCCCATATGGAACAACGGGGTCCGGACGGGCTGGTCAGCGACCTGCAGAATTTCGCGCGCCGCCGCCCGGGGGTCTTTCTGGCGGGCGCCGCGCTGGCCGGCTTCGTCGTTGCGCGCGCCGGGAAGGGCATCAGCGCGGCCGCTTCCTCGGACACCGCCTCGGGCGCCTCCTCGGGCGTCGGCGGCGCCACGCCTGCGATCGGGCCATCCGGTGGACCCGGCCCGTCCGGTGAACTCGGCCCGTCCGGTGAACTCGGCGCTGGCGGGCGTGCCGCTCCCGGCCGTAGCGGGATCCCGGAGGGTTACGAGGATCCGCTCGACACCTACGGCCAATCCCAGCCGCCACACGTGACCCCCGCGCCGCCGTCCTATCCGCCCGCGAGCTCGCCGCCGTACGGAGGGGTCTGACCATGGCTCTCTCCTCCCAAGAGCGGCCCGCGCCACCCGCCGCGCCCCCGCCTTCAGCGACGCCTCCCGACCCGTCGATCGGCGACCTGATCGGCGAGATCGGCCAGGACCTGTCCCAGCTGGTCCGGGACGAGATCGAACTGGCGAAGGCCGAGATCAAACAAGAATCCGCCAAGGCCGGCAAGGCGGTCGGAATGCTGGGCGGGGCCGGCTACGCCGGACATCTGGTGCTGCTGCTCGGCAGCCTGACCGTCGTGTTCGCCCTGGCCAACGTGATGGACCTCGCTTGGGCGGCTCTGATCGTCACCGCCGTGTGGGCGGCCGTGGGCGCGGTTCTGTACCTCACGGGCCGCAAGCGCCTGCGCACCGTCAATCTGAAACCCGAACAGACCATGGAGACCCTGAAGGAGGAAGCCCGATGGGCACGACACCCGACGAGCTGAGGAACGACGTGGAATACCGGCGCGCGCATCTGGCGCGCAAGGTCGACCTCCTGGCGGACAGGATGGCCCCTCGCAAGGTCGCCCGCCGCAAGGTGAGTTCGATGCGTCACCAGGTGAGCGGGGTCAAGGAGCGTGTGATGGGCACGGCACAGGATGCGGCGCACGGAACGGCGGGGAGCCTCGGCCAGGCCACGGACAGCATCGCGGAAACGGCGAAGGAAGCCGGCAGCAGCGTGCAAGAGGCCGTCCAGCAGGCACCGTCGCAGATCAAGCGCCAGACCCAGGGCAGCCCGCTGGCAGCAGGCCTGATCGCCTTCGGCGCCGGCATGCTCGCCTCCGCCCTCCTGCCGACCACTGAAGTCGAGGAGCGCGCGGGGCAGCAGCTCCGGGAGCACTCCGAGGAACTGCTGGAACCCGTCAAGCAGACGGCCCTGCACGCCGCCCAAGAGGTCCGGGAAGAGCTGCGGGAGCCGGCCGCCCAAGCTGTGGAATCGGTGAAGTCCACCGCGCGGGAAGCCGTCGCCACCACGACGGACCACGCACAGAGCGCCGGCGAGGAAACCGCCGAAGAACTGCGCCAGGTCGGCCGGAACACCGCGGAGGAGGTGCGCGACGCCCCCGGCAGCCAGAGGCCGCCGTCCCAGTGAGGCGGTCGGGCGGATGACGGGAATCGGGCCGCGCGGGCGGGCCTTGGCCCGGAAGCGGGCCAAGGGCCGCACCCAGGGCGGCCTGCCGAAGGACTTCGTTGCCGTCCTCGCCCATCGCGGTGCTGCCCCGGCGTCGCGAGCAGCGTCGGGTGACCCTCCCGCCGTCCCGTGACCCACTTCACACCAGGCTCCTGTCAGGAATCGGGTCGCTGTTCCGCTCAAGTCGCCGAGAGCCAAGCGAACCGACAGGAGCAGCACATGAAGCACCGCATCGTCGTCCTCGGCGCCGGCTATGCCGGGGCCTACGTGGCCGGGACCCTGGCCCGCCGGCTGTCCCCGGAGGACATCGAGATCACCGTGGTCAACGCCGAGCCGGACTTCGTCCAGCGGCTGCGGCTGCACCAGCTCGCGGCCGGCCGGGAGGTCGAGGCTCCACAGCTCGCCGACGTCTTCGTGGGCACGGGGGTACGGCTGCGCGTGGCCCGTGTCGCCGCCGTCGACCCCGAGCGCCAGGTCGTCGTCGTGGCCGACGGCGACGGCAGCGGCAGCGGCGAGCTCGGATACGACACGCTTGTTTACGCGCTCGGCAGCCGCGTCGCCGACCACGGCGTGCCCGGCGTGGCCGAGCACGCCTTCGACGTCGCCGGCCGGCCCTCCGCGCTGCGTCTGCGCGAGCGCCTGGACAGCCTGAGCCGGCTGTCCCGGCTGTCGCGGCCGGACGACGGCGCCAATGTGCTGGTCGTCGGCGACGGGTTGACCGGCATCGAGACCGCCACCGAGATCGCCGAATCCCGGCCCGGCCTGTCGGTGACGCTGGTCGCCCGCGGTGAGTTGGGCGCCCAGCTTTCCACCGGGGCCCGCCGCCACCTGCTCCAGGCCTGCGACCGGCTGGGCATCACGACCCTAGAGCACACGGAGGTCGAAGCCGTCGAAGCGACGCGGGTGCTGTGCGCCGACGGCACCACCCTGACCTCCGACGCGACCGTGTGGACGGCCGGGTTCGCGGTCGGCCCCATCGCCGCCGCCGGCGGGCTGGAAGTCACCGAGAACGGTCGGATCGTCGTCGATCGCACCATGCGCTCGCTCTCGCACCCGAACGTCTACGCCGTCGGCGACAGCGCCTACGCCATCGGCGACAACGGCAGGCCCCTGCCGATGTCCTGCGCCTCGGCCGGATACACCGGCATGCAGGCCACGGCCGCGATCGTGGGACGCCTCACCGGCCGCAAGATCGCGAACACCAAGCTGGAGTACCTGGGCAACCACATCAGCCTCGGACGGCGGGACGGGATCCTGCAGATGGTCGATGACGAAGGGCAGGCGAAGCCGAAGTTCGTGGGTGGCCGGAAGGCCGCGCGGTTCAAGGCGGGGATCCTGAGGATGTCGCTGTGGGCCAGCTCGCACCCGACCTTCCGCACGCCCAGGCGCAAGCACCGCCTGGCCGCCGTGCCGGACGCGTCCCCCGCGAGGGTGGTCGCGTAGGCCCCATAGGGTGATCCGCGTGGACAGCACCTCGATCGATCGCTTCGACACCAGTCGGTTCGAGGCCAGTCGGAACAGGCTGGCCTCGCTGGCGTACCGGCTGCTGGGCTCCGCCGCCGACGCCCAAGACGCCGTACAGGACGCGTTCCTGCACTGGCAGGCCGCCGACCGGCAGCAGATCAAAGTGCCGGAAGCCTGGCTGACCAAGGTCGTCACCAACCTGTGCCTCGACCGGCTCCGCTCGGCACAGGCCCGCCACGAACGAACCGCCGGTGCCTGGCTGCCCGAACCGCTCCTCGACGGCGACCCGATGCTCGGCCCAGCCGACACTTTCGAGCAGCGCGAGTCGGTCTCCCTGGCCATGCTGACTCTCATGGAGCGACTGTCACCCGTCGAGCGGGCCGTCTACCTCCTGCGCGAAGCGTTCTCGTACGGCCACGCCGAGATGGCCGAGATCCTCGACATCACCGAGTCCGCGAGCCAGCAGCACCTCCACCGCGCCCGGACCCGCATCGCAGCCGGGCGCCGCCGCGGCGGCGGCGAAGTCGACCCGGCGTCCGCCCGCGGGATCGTCGAGGAATTCCTCGCCGCTGCCACCTCGGGCCGCACCGAACGGCTGGTGGCGATGCTCACCGACGACGTGATCGCGATCTCCGACGGCGCCGGCCTGGCCAAGAAGCTGCTGCGGTACGACACTCCGCAGCGCGTCGCTGCCATCGCCCGGGGCGGCTTCAAACCCACGCCCGCGAAACGACGGCTCGCCGGCGGCGCGCCCGCCATCCACTACGCGCTCGTCAACGGCGCCCCGGCCATCCTGTTCGTACTCGGCGACCAGGTCATCGGCGCGGTGACGTTCGACATGGCCAACGACAAGATCTCAACCCTGCGCGGCATCGCCGCCCCCACCCGCCTCGTCCGCCTCACCGAAGCCTGGCGGCAGCAGGGACCGAACACCCCGCTCATCGCCACGTGGTGACCTGACACCGACACCGACACCGACACCGACACCGACACCGACACCGACACCGACACCGGCACCGGCACCGGCGCCGGCACCGGCGCCGGCACCGGCGCCGGCACGGCCGTGATCATTTATGCGTCGACCATGGTCGGGTCGAGGGAGTCGACGTCCTCCATGAAGCTCAGCATCCGGGCGTTGACCACGTCGGGGTGGTCGATCTGCGGCCCGTGGCCCGTCGCGGCGATGATCTCGGCGCGGGCCCCGGGGATCAGGCGCGGTACCCGCTCCAACTGCCGCTGCGGGTGCACCAGCAGGCTGCGCTTGCCCATGATGAGGGAGAGCGGGGTCCGGATGGAGCGCAGCGCGTCCTCGGTCAGCGGCAGTGGCGCGGGGCGGCGGATCCGGAAGGCGCGGGCGCCCACCTGGACCCACTTGCGCAGCTCGGGAACGGCGATGACCGGCTGCTCCAGCCAGGAGGCGAGGCGCGGGCGCAGTGCCTTGGGGGCGAAGCTGGCGAAGAGGCTGGCGAAGACCCAGGCGAAGAAGCGCAGGCCCACCTTTTCCAGGCCGCCGGGGTCGAGGGTGGTGACCGAGGCGAGCCGGCCGGGCCGGCGGTGGGCCTGGTTGAGCACCAGCCAGCCGCCGTAGGAGGAGCCGACGAGGTGGACCCGGTCGAGGCCGAGCGCGTCGAGGGCCTCGTCCATCCACTGTGCGGCGCGCTCGGGCTGCCACATGGGTTCGCGGTGGATGCTGCGGCCGGCGTCGCCGGGGGTGTCGAGTGCGTAGACGGGGCGTTCGGCGCTGAGCGCGGGGGTGTTGGGGTACCACATGGCGGAGCAGTAGCCCGCGCCGTGGATCAGGACGATCGGCGTGCGGGACTCGGCGGCGGGGTCCGTGGGGCCGTAGCGGTAGACGTGCGTGGTGCCGAAGCTGGTCTCGACGTCTGTCTCGGAGCGGATGGGCGCGCCCATCGCGTAGAGCGCGTCGCTGGCGGCGAAGTAGCGGTCGCGCAGGGTTTCGTTGACGTAGCGGCCGACGTCGCGGCGCACACGGGTCGTGTTCTCGGGCACGGGGCACCTCCGGGAAGATCCGTTCTTCGTGATACGACCGTACCATGATGGTGGTACGGCGGTACCATAAAGGTGTCCGCCGTCAAGGCCGGACCGCGAACCCACCACCGACGGGCGGAGACATCGGCACATGCCAAAGCGCGTGGACCACGAGGAACGGCGCGCCCAGATCGCCGAGGCGCTCATCCAGGTCGCGGGGCGCAGAGGACTGCACGCCGTCGGCATGCGTGACGTGGCCGCAGAGGCCGGCGTGTCACTCCGGCTCGTGCAGTACTACTTCGAGACCAAGGAGAAGCTGCTCTTCTACGGGCTCCAGCACCTGACCGACCGCTTCACCGCGCGGGTGGGTGCCCGTCTCCGCGCCGCCGGTGCGAACCCGGGCCCGCGCGCGACCGTCGAGGCGCTCCTGCTGGCCTCCCTTCCGACCGATGACGAGAGCCGCACCTTCCATCTGCTCTACAGCTCGTACTCGATCCTGTCCGTGACCGACGAGGCGCTGGCTGCCCAGCCCTTCATCGACAACCCCGACGCCGCCGAGAACGCCCTGACCGGGCTGCTCGAACAGGCCCGGGCGACAGGCCTGGCCGATCCCGGCATCGCCGCGCGCACCGAGGCGATCAGTCTGCTCGCAATGGCGGCGACCATGGGCACCAGCATTCTCGTGGGTCAGCGGAGTCCGGAGTCGGCCATCGCGGTACTCGAGCACCACCTGGACCGAATTTTCAGCAGTGCTCCTACTCCTCCGCCCCCCGGGGGCTCCAGGGCGCTGACCGCGTGACCGCGTGACCGTCTTACCCCCTAACCGCCTTACCCCCTGACGGCCATGGCGGGGCCGCAGGCCGTTGTGTGCCTGCGGCCCCCCCCGCTCGGGCGTTGGGGTCAGGACGGGTCGCCGTACTGGAGGCCGCGTCCGTTGGTGCCGACGTAGACGCGGCCGTAGGTGTCGGGGTCGCCGGAGATGACGCCGACGCCGCCGATGCTGCCCCACTGGTGGGCGTCGTCGTTGACGCGGAGCCAGGTGGCGCCCTTGTCGGTGGAACGGAAGACTCCGGTGACGTCCTTGACGGTTCCGATCAGGTACAGGGCCTGATAGGTGCTGCCCGGCGCGGCTTTGCCGAAGCCGAGGGCGGAGGCGGACCGCACCGTCCCGAGCGTGGTGAAGGTGCGGCCGCCGTCGGTGGAGTGCAGCAGCCCCTTGGCGCCGTCGGCGATCCACAGGTCCCCGGCGATGCCGGGGACGGCCACGAGCCGGCCGGCGGGCAGGTTGGTGGCGCGGGCGGTGAAGCTCGCGCCGCCGTCGGTGCTGGCGTAGAGGATGCCGCCGGTCAGTGAGTAGAAGGTCTGGGCCGAGGAGCGGTCGGCGACGACCGCCGCACCGGTGCCCAGGCCGCTGACCTTCGACCAGCTCGCCCCCTTGTCGGTCGAGCGGTACGGGGCCTGACCGGCCTCGGTCCAGACGATGGTGGAGCCGTCCGCCGCGAGCGCGACACGGCCGCTGTCGGCGCTGCCCACCGGCTCCGCCGTGAAGCCGCTCCAGCTCTTGCCGCCGTCGGTGGAGTAGGCGCCGTCCTTCGCGCCGCCACGGCCGACGCGGACCATCACCGCGGGGTGGGACTGGGCGAAATCGATGTCGGTGCTGGTGATCATCATCGGGTCCTCCAGCCGCCCGGCGGGCACCGCGGTCAGGGAGTCGTGGCGGAAACCGCCCAGGTCGCCCATGGCGGTCACGGCGGTGGCGCCGCCCGGCGGGGCGATCACGTCCATCAGCGCGGTCTCCTCCAGCCCGCGGGTCCCCACGGTCCAGTGGCTGGTGCCGCCGCTGTCGGTGGCGGTGGCGTCCGTGCTGCGCCAAATGCCGCTGCCGGTGCCGTACAGCGCGTGCCCGGAGTTGAAGGGATCGATGGCCAGAGCGGTCATCCAGTGCCCGGTGCCGGAACCGACGTAAGGAGCGGCGGAGGCGTTCCGCGCCGACTTCGCGGCCTGCGCCTTCCAGGTCGTGCCGCCGTCGGTGGTCCTGTAGAGCTCGTCCTCGGGCCACCAGCGGTCGAGGGTGGTGACCATCACCGTGGACGGCTTCTGCGGGTCGACCGCCAGACCGGAGAACCCGTAACTGCCGCTGGAGGGCGAGACGTTCCTCCACGCCCCGCCCGCGGGCGTGTACTTCCACACCGAACCCGCCGTCGCGCCGCTGGGTCCGACGGTGTTGGCGTACGTCAGGTACAGCGAGCCGTCACCGGAGAGCACGCCGTGCTGCGGCATCTGCCCGGTGGGCTGCCCCGGCACGGCCTGCCAGGTGCTGCCGCCGTCGGTGGAGCGGTACAAGGAGGTGGACTTGTCGGCGACGCCGACATAGACCGTCTTGCTTCCGGCCGGGCCGTACGTCACGAAGGAGATGCCCGCGCCGCTGCTCGCCCCGTCCTTGACGGGGAACGAAGGAACCTGACTCCACGTCACGCCGTGGTCGGCGCTGCGCCACAGGCCGTTCTTGCGGGTGCCGAGCAGCAGGGTGCCGGGGTCCGCGGGATCGATCGCCAGCCGTTCGCCCGCCCCGCGGCCGTCCTCGTTGGCGCCCAGCTTGAAGGGCAGGTCGGTGCGCTGGAAGGTGCGGCCCCGGTCCGTGGAACGCAGGATCGCGCCGTTGCCCGCCCAGTCGTTGGTGTAGGTGCCCGTCGCGAGGTAGAGCCGGGCGGGGTCGACGGGGTCGGTGGCCAGCGAATCGATGCCCAGCAGGTTCCAGTCCTTCTCGCCGAGCCAGTCGGTCAGCGGGATCCACTGCTCGGCCGCGGCGTCCCAGCGATACGCGCCGCCCATGTCGGTGCGCGCGTACAGCAGGCCCTTCTCCCGCGGGTTGAACACCAGCCCGGTGACGTAACCGCCGCCCACCACCTGGGCGTTCTTCCACGCGTACGGTCCGGCCGCGGCCGTCTGCGCCCCGCCGGCCGCGGCCGTCTGCGCCTCGGCCGTTTTCACCAGCTTCCACTGCTGGTTGGTGCTGCCCTTGCCGGGATACTGGATGACCGCCCCGCCGTCGGCCGTGGAGCCGCCGGAGACGTCCAGGACCTGGCCGCTGCCGCGGGAGGTGAAGGTGACGGCGCCGGAACCGCTCACATCGTCGATCCGCCACTCCTGGGAGGCGGAGGAGCTGTCGGTCTGCTGCTCAGCGGCGGCCGCCCGGGCGGTCGAACCGCCCGCTATGCCCAGCACTTTGCCGCTGTTGCGGTTCACCAGCTCGTAGTACCCGTCCCCGGTGGGTATCAGCTTCCACTGCTGGTTGGCGGTGCTCTGGTCGGTCCACTGCTGGATGCGGGTGCCGTCGGCGGTGGAGAAGGCGTTGACGTCCAGCGCCTTGCCGCTGCGTACGGAAAGCAGCCGGTAGTAGGCATTGCCGTCGACCGTCGCGGCCTGCGAGTCCTCCTGCACGAACAGGAGGTAAGGCACGACGAGGGCGGGCACGCCGAGCAGCAGACCGGTCGCGGTCCAGCGACGGCGGTGACGCCCGCGGCGCCCGCCGTTCGTGGGGTTCTTCATGGGGGAGGTGCTCTCCTTGCATGCCGTTCATCAGGGAAGGGGACCCAGCTACCAGCACGGCCGGGTCCGACTCCTTGTGGTCACAGGCCCGCAAAGGGGTTGCCTCGAACCGGGAACTTCTTGCAGATCACCTCGTGGTGCGGTAGCACCTTCGCCCGGGACGACGCCCCGGAACAGCCCTGACGAGCGCACCGGCGGATTCTGCGCATCGGGTACGGCGTCACCGCAGCGGTTGCCCGTCAGGTGGTGAGCGCGGCCGCGAGCATCTGTCGGACGACCGCGGTCAGTTCGGTCGTGTCGGGAAGCGGTCGGGTCTCGGCCAGTGCGCCGGCGAGCCTGTCGTACAGCAGGCCGTCGGTCCAGGCGGCCAGCAGTTCGGCTGCCGGTGCCGGACGGGGAGCACCGAGCGCTGCCAGCAGGGTGGCGGCCCTGGAACGTGCGGCGAGTCCGGCGGTGTGCAGGTCGGCGCGCAGCTCTGGACGGCGCGTTGCCTCGAGGGTGAGTTCGAAGCGGGCGAGCTGGCGGTCGCGCGCCACCGTCAGCCAGTGGTGGAGCAGTGCGGCCAGCGCCGCTGCGGCGGACTCCAGGTCCGGTGGCGCGTGGCTCGCTTCAAAGTGATCGACATCGGCGAGTGAGAGCTCGGCCAGGCGGAGGTAGCAGGCGCTGATCAGAGCGCTGCGGGTGCGGAAGTAGTACGAGGTGCTGCCGGTCGGCAGGCCCGCGGCGGCGTCGACCGCGCGATGGGTGAGGCCGCGCAGTCCGGCAGTGGCCACGGTGCTGATGGCGGCATCGGCGATCAGCGCGCGGCGGTCTCGGAGGTCGGGGAGGGACACGCTTCCACTCTACATGTGTAGAGTCCCCCTCAGCCTCTACGGATGTAGAGGCTGATCGGGGTGCGAAGGAGGCAGTCGACATGGGAGTTCGTCACGCCGTTGTGGCCGGAGGGGGAATCGGGGGCTTGACCGCGGCACTGGCCCTGCGTCGAGGTGGATGGCGCGTCACCGTATGCGAACGGGCCACCGAACTCACCGGCACCGGGGCCGGCACCGGGGCTGGCACCGGGGCCGGCATCGTGCTGGCCCCGAACGCCCTTCGCGCCCTGGAGTCGATAGGCCTGGACCCCGCGCTGTGGCCGGGTGACACGCTGCCCGGCAGCGTGGGACTGCGCAGGCCCGACGGCACATGGCTGAGTCGATCGGACAGCGGGGCACTGTCCGCCCGCTTCGGGCGTCCCGCGCGTGCCGTGCACCGCGGCTTCCTGATCGCGACCCTCGCGGCCGGTCTGCCGGCCGACGTCGTGCATCTCGGCGTATCGGTGACCGGCGTGGACGACGCCGGTGACGTCGGTGACGCCGTCATCGTGCGCACATCGGCGGGCGACCTGCGGGCCGACGCCGTAGTGGCGGCGGACGGCATCCGCAGCGTTCTGCGCAGGCAGCTCTTTCCCCACCACCCCGGGCTGCGCCACGCTGGTGAAGCCGGATGGCGGGCGGTGGTGCCCGGTGCGGGCGGGCCTGCCTGGCCGCCCGCCGAAACCTGGGGACGAGGCGAGCGGTTCGGCGTCGTTCCGCTCGCCGACGGCCGCATCTACCTCTACGCCACGGCCAATGCCGCCGCTCGCGAACCCGGCACGCCGCCGACCGGCCACCACGCGGAGCTGGCCCGGCGCTTCGCCGCGTGGCACGACCCGATACCCGAACTGCTGGACCGGCTGGACCGGCTGGACCCGGCCGACGTACTCCACCACGAGTTCTACGAACTGGCCGCGCCCCTGCCCCGGTTCCATGCCGGCCGAGTGGCCCTGCTCGGCGACGCCGCCCACGCCATGACCCCCAACATGGGGCAAGGCGGTTGCCTGGCCATCGAGGATGCCGTCGTCGCAGCGCACCACCTCCTGTCCGACGACGTACGGGCCGCGCTCGCCGCCTACACGACGGCCAGACACCGGCGGACCACCCGAATCAGCCGTCAGTCCCGGCGCATCGGCGAACTCGCCCGGCTGTCCCACCCGATGGCCACGTCCATCCGGAACCTGGCCGTACGGGCCACGCCGCAGGCACTCACCCTCAGAGCCCTGGACACGGTGCTCGGATGGCATCCACCTCTCGATCCGGGCCGGCCGTCGCCAGCCCCTCCCTCCGCACCCATCAGCGCCAACGTCGACGCCAAGGAGCACAGGTGAGCATCACGGACACGCCCCTCCCCATCCGCCGGGCCGACGCGGTCCGCCCCTTCGTGGTCGGCGCCCGCGGCTTCGTCTTCCTGGGCATCGGCCACCTCGCCCTCGCCGCGACCGCGGCGACGCTGGTCACCCGGACCCCGCAACAGCGCGCTGCCGACACCGCGATGCGGGAGTCCTCCTTCACCCTGCTGGGTCTGGAACGCAGCACCTTCGACGTCTCCAACGGCATCAGCATCGTCATGGCCCTCTTCACCATTGCCTGCGGTCTCCTCGTCCTCGCCGCCGTCCGCCGCGCGCCGGCCCTCGTCGAACGCCGCACAGCCTTCGGATGGATCGCTCTCGCGGTCTCCCTGACAGCCCTGGTCACATCCATCGGCCTGCTGCCCCCGCCGCCGATCGCCGTACTCGGGATCACCACCTGCGCCTTCGCGCTGTCGCTGCGCAGGGCGACCCCCTGAGCGGACGCCGGGCAGTCCCACCGGCTCCGGGGAGTCCCACCCGCTCGGACCGGTCGTGCCCCGACTCGGATGGGGGTGCTCATGCCGCGACCGCTCCACCGCTGCGAACACGTGTCCGCTGCGAACACGGCTCCGCTGTGGTCAACGGGTGCGGCGGGAGCGGGTCAGGGCCCGGCCGCCCAGTGCAGTGCCGGTCAACCCGAGCAGCAGGGCCACGTAGGCCCCGCCGAGCCCGTTGCCGGTGCCGAGTCCGCCGTCGGCGGTGGCCGCGACCAGCCCGCCGAGAGCCATGGCGATCAGCCCCGCGACCACGGCCGCCGTGGCCCCGAGCGACCCGTTGGCAATGCCGAGACGACCGGCGGGTCGGGTCAGCGCCAGCACGGCGATGACCACGGCGGCCAGCCCCAGCAGCCCGCCGGTGGTGGCTCCGAGCCTCCCGAGGCTGAAGTCGGTGACGCCGGCGGCGACGGGCTGGATCGAGGCGTGCGCTGCCGCCGGTGTGGCAAGACCGAGCCCGGCGAGCAGGGCGGTCGCGGAGGCGGCGAACAGGCGGTGAGCGGACATCAGGGTGCTCCTTCTCTTCCCACGACTGGATGTGGTTCGAGCATGTCGGCCGGCCCCCGCCAGGTCGTCCGGCAGCCGCAGGCACTTCGCGCTACCGCGCTCGCGGCAGGTGCTGCGGAGCTACTGCGTGCGTGGTAGTCACCCGCTCGTCCGCGAGCGGGATTCGCCCGCGGCGGCCGAGGGCTTACGGTGCGCGCATGAGCAAAGGACGGTTCCGCGTACGGGCAGGTGTCAGGGACTGGCTGATCGCCGTTGGCGTGGCGGCGGCGCTGCTGGTCACCGGGCTCTCGGGGCAGCACGCCGCCACGGGCCTCGGCCTGCTCGGCTACGTGCTCTTGGCGGTCGGCGGCCTGGCGCTGGCCGGGGGCCGTCGGGCTCCGGTCGCCGTCCTCGCCGTCACCGGGCTCTGCGCGGTTGGCTACCAGGCGGCGGGCTTCGACGTGGCGGCCGTCGCGTTCCTCTTCGCGGTGTACGCGGCCATGCGGGCGGGACACCGCACCGTCACGGTGGCGGTGAGCGTGGCCGTGCTGGCCGCTCTCCCCCTCGCGGCCCTCGCCTCGGGCCTGCACGACACGGGCGAGGCGTTCGCGCAGGCCCGGGGCGCCCTCCAGATCGCCTGGCTGATCGCAGCCGGCGCCGCCGGTGAAGCCCTCCGGCAGGCCGAGCGGCGGGCCGACGAAGCCGAACGCACCCGGGAGGAGACCGCGCGGCGCCGCGCCGACGAGGAGCGGCTGCACATCGCGCGGGAGCTGCACGATTCGCTCACCCACCAGATCTCGGTCATCAAGGTGCAGTCCGAAGCCGCCGTCCACGTGGCCCGCAAGCGCGGCGAAGAGGTCCCGGATGCCCTCCTGGCCATCCGCGAAGCCGGCCGGGAGGCGTCCCGCGAGCTCCGCGCCACCCTGGAGGCCCTGCGCGACGACGACACCACCCCACCGCACGGCCTCGACCACATCCCCGAACTGGTGGAACGGGCCGGCAAGAGCGGTGTGCGGGCGACACTGACGATCCAAGGCCGAGGCCGGCAGCACGAGGTACCGGCCGCGGTGGGCCGTACGCTCTACCGGATCGTCCAGGAGTCCCTCACCAACATCGCCCGTCACGCGGACGCCACCACGGTATCGGTCCGCATCGACTACCGCCCGGACGCCGTCGCCCTCCAGGTCGACGACAACGGCAAGGCCACGCCGGAGTCCGTCCCCGTGCCCGGCATCGGACTGCTCGGGATGCGCGAACGCGTCACCGCCCTCGGCGGTCGCCTCCGGGCAGCACCGCGCGACGAGGGCGGCTTCACCGTCCGGGCCGAACTCCCCGTGGAGCGTGCCTCGTGATCCGTGTCCTGCTGGTCGACGACCAGGCGCTCATCCGCAGCGGATTCCGCGCGTTCCTCGACCTCGAAGACGACATCGAGGTCGTGGCCGAAGCCGCCAACGGCCAGGAAGGCCTGGCGCTCGCCAGAGAGCACCTGCCCGACATCGCACTCATCGACATCCAGATGCCGGTCCTCGACGGGATCGAGACGACCCGGCGCATCGCAGCCGATCCGGCACTGACCGGCGTCCACGTCGTCATCCTCACCAACTACGGCCTGGACGAATACGTCTTCGACGCCTTGTCCGCAGGCGCCGCCGGCTTCCTCGTCAAGGACATCGTGCCGGAGGACTTCCTGCACGCCGTACGCGTGGCGGCGCGCGGCGACGCCCTCCTCGCACCCTCGATCACCCGCAAACTGATCAACCGGTACGTCACCCAACCACTCCCCACCGACACGAGCACGGCCTTGGAAATCCTGACCGGCCGCGAACGCGAAGCAGTCGTCCTGGTCGCGTACGGCCTGTCCAACGACGAGATCGCGGACCGCATGGTGATCAGCCCGCTGACCGCGAAGACTCACGTCAACCGGGCCATGACCAAACTCCACGCCCGCGACCGCGCCCAGCTCGTGATCCTCGCCTACGAATCCGGGCTGGTCATCCCGCGCAGCTCGCCACCCCATGTCGGGTAGATGCGCCGCAAGGCTCGTATCGTGCGGTGATCCACGAGGTCAGGGCCTGGGACGGATCGCAGGTCTCGTCCCTGTGACCTGGTGCGATCGTCCACTGGGTAGGGCCTCTTGGGTCCGTCAGACTGCCCACATGACTGACACCGAACATCCGGTCGCTGCCCTGACGCGCGCAGGACGGGCGTGATCGGTGTGACGTCGGACAAGAGCCTGGTGGCATCCGCACGGCTGCGATCGGCACCGCTGGTCTTCGGCGCCGGCGCCCTGGTGGGTGTGCTGGGCGGGATGATCGGCCTGGGCGGCGCCGAGTTCCGGCTGCCGTTGCTGATCGGGATGTTCGGGTTCGCGGCGTTGTCGGCGGTCATCCTGAACAAGGCGATGAGCCTGGTCGTCGTAGCCACCGCCCTGCCGACCGCAGTTCGGGTGCCGGCCGCAGTGGCCGCCGGGTTCGGCATCGGTGTGGTCGCCGCGATCAAGGTCGCCCGCCACGCCTGACCGGCGGGAGCAGCCGGCCGCCTGGACCGGCGTCTGCCCCAGGCACCTGTGCGCGGCGGGTTCGTCCTTAACGGAAGGCGGGCGGAGGCGGGTTCGGCTGGGCCCGTGTCGCGATCTCGCTACCGATCGGTAGATCAAATTCCCGCAACGATGGTTCGGTCGTGATCCGATTCGGGCCAATTGGGAATACTTTTCAGCCTAGCTGGAACATTACATTCCCCTTGCCGTCTGTAGATCACACGCGGCCAAGCGCCTGCTTGAAGTCCCTTTCTTGGGGGGAACTTGCTTTCCCAGTCGCACCGGTACGGCCCACCCGGCCGTACCCCCGCCCGCCGCGTCACCGCGGTGGGCCTGGCAGTCCTGATGGCTGCCACGTCCATCTACGGCGCCGAGTCCGCACTCGCCACGGTTCGCCCGCAGGCCGTCGACCGTGCGCCGGAGCCCAGCAGGCCCGCGCCGGCCTTCGCCGCCGACATCACCTCCGCCCGCGTGGCGGCCCGGCTCTCCGGCAAGCGCGTCGAGGCACTGTCCGAGCGCACCGAGTCATCGACCACCTGGGTCAACCGCGACGGCTCGCTGACGACCGAACTGGCTGCCGGTCCGGTGCGGTTCAAGGACGCGGAGTCCGACGAGTGGCGTGATGTCGACGTCGACCTCACGGCCCTCCCGGACGGTTCCGTCGCCTCCAAGGCGCACCCCGGCGGGCTCCGGCTCTCCGGCAAGTCCGCCGCCAAGTCCACGGACCTGGTGACCCTCGGCTCCGGGGACGAGGCGATCACCCTTCAGTGGCGGGGCGGCCTTCCCGCGCCGAAGCTGGACGGCACCCGGGCCACGTACGCTGACGCCGTGGCCGGCGCAGACGTGGTCGTCGAGGCCACCCGTACCGGCTTTGAGCAGTTCGTCGAGGTCAAGGCCAAGCCTGCGGCGGGCTTCTCGTACACCCTGCCGCTGAAGACCAAGGGCCTGAAGGTCACGCAGCAGGCCGACGGCAGCCTGCTGTTCACCGACGGGAAGTCGAAGAAGAGCGCCGTCATGCCGGCCCCCGTCATGTGGGACGCCACCGTCGACAAGGCGTCCGGTGAGCACGTCCGGCGCGCGAAGGTCGGCCTGACGGTCGTCAAGGCCGAGGGCGGCGTCGACCTGGTCCTCACCCCCGACGAGGCCTTCCTGGCCGACCCGGCCACGAAGTACCCCGTGACAGTCGATCCGTCGACCTCCTCGCTGGGCAACCTCTTCGACACGTACGTCCAGCAGGGCGAGACGGTCGACTGGTCGGCCGACACCGAGCTGGACCTGGGAAACCCGGGCACGAAGAACGGGGACGGCACCTACCGCACCGCCCGCTCCTTCGTCACCTGGAACACGGCCCCCATCGCCGACGCGCTCATCTCGGACGCCGACCTGAGCCTGTGGAACTTCCACTCCGGCAACACCGACTGCACCGCGCAGCCGTGGGAGGTGTGGTCCGCGAACAACGCCTCCACCTCCTCGCGCTGGACCAACCAGCCGGCGATGGTGACGAAGTACGCCACCTCCACGGAGACCAAGGGCAACTCGGGGTGCACCGCCGACGGGTGGGTGAACGCGGACGTCACGAACCTGGTGCAGTACTGGGCGAACAACAAGTGGTCCTTCTCGGGCCTGGGCCTGCGGGCCACCGACGAGAACAACATCAAGCAGTGGAAGCGGGTCAACTCCGCCAACGCGGCGTCCAACCCGCCCAAGCTGGTCGTCACGTACAACTACCGGCCCAAGACCGGTACCAAGCAGGAGGCCGGTCCGCCGTACTTCTCCTACGGCGGCGCCTACACCGTCAACACAGTCACCCCGACGTTGCGTGACACCTTCACCGACGCCAACGGTGACAAGGTCAACGGCACCTTCGAAATCCGCGACTCGGTCACCGACATCCAGGTCGGCAACTACCTCGTCTCCCCCTGGGTGAACTCCGGGCAGGTTGCCGCCGTGACCGTCCCGGCCGGAGTGCTGGCCAACGGCAAGACGTACAAGTTCCGCACGTCCCCGTACGACGGCACCCACTTCAACCTGGGCTGGTCGGCCTGGAAGACCTTCACGGTCGACACCACCGCTCCGTCCGCCCCCACCGGCATCATCTCGACGGACTACCCGTCCGGGTCCTGGGTCAAGGGTGCGGGCCAGGTCGGCACGTTCAACGTCACTCCACCTGCCGCCGACCACAACTGGCTCGAATGGTCCCTGGACGGCGTGACCTGGACCAAGGTCGCCACCGGCGGCGCCGCCGGCACGAAGGCGATATCCGTCGCCCCGCCCAAGGACGGCACGCACACCCTCCGGGTCCGCACGGTCGACAAGGCGGACAACAAGTCCGAGTCGATCGAGTACACCTTCCACGCCGGCCCTGGCGGCTTCGTCCAGCCCGGCGGCGGCGAGATCACGGCACGCCGCCTCCCGCTCGTCGCCGAGGCCGACGCCACCAAGTACGACCAGGTGTCCTTCTCCTGGCGCCGTTCCGAGGCCGACCCCTGGGTGCAGATCCCGGCCGGGCACGTCACCTCCGCCGGCTCCCCGCTGACCGCCTGGCCCGTCCCGCTGACCGGCGGAAAGAACGCCCCGCTGGTCTGGAACGCCACCGACACCGTCAACCCCGACGGCACCGTCCAGATCAAGGCCGACTTCACCGGCCCCAACAGTGCCTCCGGCAGCACCCAGCCGCTCACCGCGGTCATCGACCGCAACGCGGAAGGCGCCGACTCGGACGAGATCGGCCCCGGCACGGTCAACCTGCTGACCGGCGACTACACGCTCTCCGGCACCGACGTCTCCGCCCTGGGCCTGTCGGTCTCCCGCACGGCCTCCTCCCGCACTCCGGGCAAGGGCGCGGAGCAGGAGGGCCAGGCGGCCATCTTCGGCAAGGAATGGGTCTCCGGAGCCACCGCCGAGCGCGTCGAGTCCGACTACACCTACGTCCGCCGGGTCTCCGACACGGCCGTGGACGTCGTGACCACCGTCGGCGACTCGATCCACTTCACCGCGAACGCCGCGCAGAACGGCTGGATCCCCGAGCCCGGTGCCGAGCAGCTGGTGCTGACCGGCGGCGTCACCGGCTCCTTCATGCTCACCAACAACCAGGGCACGGTCACCACCTTCACCAAGACCGATCCGGCCGTCGCCACCTGGCAGGTCTCCAGCATCGTCCAGGACGGCCTGACCAACTCCACGACGACCACGCTCTCCGAGACCGTCGTCGTCAACGGGAAGACGTACGCGCGCCCCAAGCGCATCGCCGCCCCCACCTCGGCGGCGAGTGCGGGCACCTGCACCTCCGCGCCGGGCACCAAGGGCTGCCGGGTACTGGAGTACGTCTACGCCAACACCACCACCGCGACCTCCCTGGCCTTCGGCGACTTCGCCGGCCAGGTCAAGGAGATCAAGCTGTGGTCGACCGAGCCCGGTGCGGCCACCGCGACCGCCAAGACCGTCGCGAACTACCTCTACGACGACGCGGGCCGGCTGCGCCAGTACTGGAACCCGCAGATCAGCCCCGCGCTGAAGACCGAGTACGGCTACGACTCGGCGGGCCGCGTCACCGGGCTCACCCCGGCCGGCGAGCTGCCCTGGACTTTCACCTACGGCCAGGCCGGCAGCTCCGCCACCGCCGGTGACGGCATGCTGCTGAAGGCGTCCCGCTCCGGGCTCGCCCAGGGCAGCGCCGATGTGCAGCAGGGCACCGCCCAGATCTCGGTCGTCTACGAAGTGCCGCTGACCGGTACGAAGGCCCCGTACGCCATGGGCGCCACGGACGTCCGCACCTGGGGGCAGGTGGAGGCGCCCACCGACGCCACCGCCGTCTTCGCTCCCGACAGCGTCCCGGCCGCCAACTCGGGCGACGCCCTCACCGCCACCTCCTACGGCCGCGCCGGAATCCACTACCTCGGGGTATCCGGCCAGGAGGTGAACACGGCCGCCCCCGGCGGCCACATCACCAGCCGCGAGTACGACCGGTTCGGCAACTCCGTGCGCGAGCTGACCGCCGCCAACCGCTCGCTGGCCCTCGGCCTGACCGCCCCGGACCGCGCCAAGCAGGCCGAGCTGGGCATCGCGCAGCTGCCGTCCGGGGAGCGCGCGAACCTGCTGTCCACCACATCGGTCTACGACGGCAGCGGCATCCGCGAACTCGAGGAGTTCGGCCCGCTGCACCGGATCGACCTCACGGCGGACCTGAAGGACGGCGCCACCCTCCTGGTCACCGCCGGCACCTCCGTCACCGCCCGCTCCTGGACGGTCAACGAGTACGACGCGGGCCGCCCCACCGACGGCACCGCCAAGGTCAAGAACCAGATCACCAAGGTCACCACGGGCGCCCAGGTGCGTGAGCACCCGACCGTCCAAGGCGAGGTCCGCGTCGCGCAGACCGTCTACGACTGGGCCAAGGGCCTGCCCACCCAGCAGATCAAGGACCCGGCCGGACTGGCCATCACCGAGAAGACCGAATACGACGCCCAGGGCCGCGTCACCAAGAAGCTGCTGCCCGGCGCCACCGGCACCGACGCCGCCACCCGCGTGACCACGTACTGGTCCGGCACCGGCACCGGCACCTGCCAGGGCCGCCCGGAGTGGGCCGACCAGGTCTGCACCACCGGTCCGGCGGGCACCATCACCGGCGGCGGCACCAACCCGTCGCAGCTGCCGACCACCACCACCGAGTACAGCTGGTGGGGCACCGCGGCCAAGAGCACCGAGACCGCGAACGGGACCGCCAGGACCACCACCACCACGTATGACGCGGCAGGGCGCCCGACCAAGGTCACGATCACGGCGGGCATCGGCCAGGCCGTCCCCGAGGCGACCACCGAGTACGACACGGCCACCGGCCGTCCGGTGAAGACCACCTCCGCTACCGGGGGCACGATCACCAGGGCGTACGACAAACTGGGCCGCCAGATCTCGTACGGCGACGCCGACGGCGGCATCACGACGACCGAGTACGACCTGCTCGGCCGCCCCGTCAAGATCACCGACAACGCGCCGTCGACCACCACGCTCACCTACGACACCACGGCCGACCCCCGCGGCATGGCCACCGCGGCCGGCGACTCCGTCGCCGGCGCATCCGCGATCACCTACGACGCGGACGGCCTGGTCAGCACCGAGAAGCTGCCCGGCGGGTACACCCTCGGCATCGTCACCGACGCCACCGGCACCACCACCGCCCGCACGTATACCCGGGACAGCGACGGCACGACCGTCTACACCGACACGGTGGCCCAGTCCGCGCACGGCCAGGTCGCCAACCACGCGGGCTGGTCGGGACAGTCCTACGGCTACGACGCCGCCGGCCGCCTCAAGACGGTGGACGACACCGCCGACACGGTCTGCACCCGGCGCACGTACGCCTTCGACAACCGCAGCAACCGCACCTCGCTCACCCGCGCCGTCGCCGCCCCCGGCGCCGACTGCACGTCCACCGGAGGCACCTCCACCACCTTCACCTACGACAGCGCGGACCGGATCGTCGACGCCGGCTACGGCTACGACAACCTCGGCCGCACCACGGCCGCCCCGGGCAGCACCAACGCGTACTACGTGAACGACCTCGCCCAGCAGCAGACGGCCGGTACCCTGCGCCAGACCTGGCAGCTGGACTCCGCGCTGCGCTACCGTTCGTGGACGACCGAGACCGGCAGCGGCTCCAACTGGACCCAGACCGCGTCCAAGGTCAACCACTACAGCGGTGACGGCGACAGCCCGCGCTGGATCACCGAGGACATCACCACCGGCGCCGTGACCCGGCACATCACCTCCGCGACCGGCGCGCTGGCGGCCACCACCGGCAAGACCGGCAATGTGATCCTCCAGCTCACCAACATCCACGGCGACGTCGCGATGCTGCTCCCGCTCGACACGTCCAAGGCCCCGGTGGCCCTGGACGCCGACGAGTTCGGCAACCCGCGCACCGGGCAGCAGTCCGCCCGCTACGGATGGCTCGGCGGCCAGCAGCGCTCCTCCGAGACGGTGACTGGCACCATGCTGATGGGCGTGCGCATGTACAGCCCCGCCACCGGGCGCTTCCTCACCTCGGACCCGGTGTACGGCGGCTCGGCCACCGCGTACGACTACGCCAACCAGGACCCGGGCAACCAGTTCGACCCCTCGGGCCGGATGGCGTACGTCCGCACCTGCGGAACCAGCTGGAGATGGTGGGGGTACACGTTCTCGTGCACCTTCTACGTCACCCGCTTCCACACCAAGATGCTCAAGGAGGACCTCGGCACCCTGGGCAGCGCAGGCGCGGCATTCGCCGAGGCCTACCTGTGTGCCCGCCTCACCCACCCCGTCGCCGTCGGCGTGTGCGTCGCGCTCGCCTGGGCCTACACCTGGTGGTCGGTCCACCACATCAACGCCGCGGCGGAACGCGGTGGGTGCTTCACCTGGCAGATGGGTGCCACCGTCAGCTACGGCTGGGTCTGGGGCTGGGCCCGCCCCGGCAACGTGAGCTCCGGAAACCGCAACTGTAGGGGTTAGCCGAGTGGGGCGTGGGGACCCGGTCGGGCCCCCACGCCCCCCACTCCCGGCAAAGGAAAGGCAGGTGATGCCGCGGTGCGGCACACGGAAGAAACCGTTGAACTGCGGCTGACCGCCGCACAGGTCGCCGTCCCGGTCGTCCTGGGCCTTGCCCTGGCGACGGGCCTGCTCCAGCTGGGCCTGCGGTGGACCGCGGACCCCATGACGGCCGCCGAGCTTCGGGACTGCGCGTACGCGGCCGGCGCGGGTGTCGTGGGCGCGCTGGTCATGCCGCGCCTCAGGGGGGTCCGGCTGACCCCCGAATGCCTGGTGGCCTTCACGGCCTTCGGGCAACGGGAGCGCCGCATCCCCTGGGCGAACGTCTCGGGCATCGACGTCCACCGCACCGCCGGAGTGCGCCGGGTGAGCGTCTGCCTCGTGACCGGCGAACGCCTGACCCTGGCGGCGCCGATGTCGTTCCTCGACCGCCGGTTCGACGCCCGCGTGGCGGAGCTGACCGGCTGGTGGGAAACCCATCGGCCGTGAGCGCGGGGCCCACGGAGGGCAGGGCGGGGGCTGAGAGGTCCAGGCAATGAAGAAGGCCCAGGTCGCTGACCTGGGCCTTCTTGTTTGAGCGGATGACGGGAATCGAACCCGCTCTACAGCTTGGGAAGCACCCGGCACTTGACCATGTCCATGGCTGCCGACCGAGTAGCACTCCTAGTCCTCCGCCCCGAGAGTCTCCATGGGCAGTCCTCGACCGTCAGGTCGTACGCGCCCTGGAGTTCCTTCCCGGGCGTGACCTCGTCGATCGAGACGGCGGTGCCGTCCGGGCATCGACCTCAAGCCCGAGGAGATCGCCCACGTCCTGCGGGGCGCCGTCCGTGCCGGCGGACTCGGGGCCGGGGCCGTGGCCCAGTCGCGGAATCCTCCGGCGCCGTGTGCCGGACATGGGGGGATACGTTGCGCGGTGTCCCCGGCGTGCTTGCCGTGCACGGCTCTGACCAGGTACTCAGGGCCGAGCAGGATGAGTAGGCGTACTCAGGTGGCGGTCCTCGGCAGCTCCGAGACTGGGTGCAGGTCGAACGAAGCGGAACGAAGCGGAACGGAACGGGGAACGTCATGGTGCGGCGCTGGTCGAAGGCTGAGATGTGGGTGCCCGGTGCGTACCTGGCGCTGGTGGTCGCGATGCTGGTCTACCTCGCGGTCGCCCAGTGGAACGGATACAGCGGGCTCTTCGGAGTCTGGCCGATCCTGGCCACGGCGCCGGTCAGCGTCTTGCTGCTGACGTCCTTCGGACCCGCGGCGGACGCCCTGGACTCGGCCCCGCCCATGGATCCCCATCCCCAGTACGGCTCCGAGCCGCCCACGAAGCTGCCCACGGACTACCCCTCGGAGTCGGACCCGCTCCCCGCGGACTGGGTGGCGCCGGACACTTCCGAGTCCGCCAAGCTCGACATGCTGGACGGCTTCGGCTTCTACGCCACGGTCCTGGTCAGCGCCCTGGTCAACGCCGCGGCGATCTGGGCCCTGCTCCGCTACGTAGCGCGGCGGCGCGACGCCAGGAGTGCGCAGGTCTAGCCGTACGGCCATGCGGACATGCCGCCGGGGGTGAGGGGAGGGGGACGCCAGTGATCCCTCCCCTCACCGGTTCTACGGGTGCGGCCGGGGCCGAACGGCACGGGTGACGTTGCGGATCAGACGCTCGTCCACGCGTCGAAGAAGGCCTCCCGCCTGGACGGATCGGCTGATTTGTGGTTCGCGTGCAGGACGCGCCAGGCGGTGAGTTCGAGGTCGCGGAGCCACAGCTCACCGATGACCTGCGTTTTCAGGTCGGGGAGGCGGTCGGACTCGGCGAGTGCCTGGCCGATGACTTCTCCGGCCGCGATGCGCTGGGGCGGGGTCATCTCGTCGAAGGCCGAGAGGATCTGGCCGGCCAGGCCGGTGCCTTCTCCTGCCAGTGAACTCAGCACGCACGCCTTGATGTTGGCGGGCAGCAAGTAGAGGGAGCCCGAAGACCTCCACAGGTCCGACCAGAAGTGCTCTCCGGACTCGGTGGGGGCGGGGAGTGCTGCCAGTAGGCCGAGGAGGTGTGCGGTGGCCGCGTATCCGTCGGAGTGTGCCGATGCGACGACGGCGATGTTCGCGACGCGCTCCACGTCGATGCGGCCGGCTTCGAGACGTGGATCCAGCCCCAGCCGCTGTTCCAGCTGATGGGAAAGGGGGACGGACGCGTGGGAGCGGAACTCGGGAAGCATCGGCGGTCCTTGAGCGTAGGAGAGCGGAGAGGCCCGTTCGGAAGCCCAGATCGTTCCCCTGACCCGCCCGAATTACACGAGTTCCACAGCCTCAGTTGATGTCTTCCTGCGCAGCCGAGACTTTCACCGCCTGCGCTGCTGTATCGATGTGGGTGATGGCGCCGTCCGGGATCAGGACGCTCCTGGGGAGAAGCCGAAGAGGCCACGCGCCCGCGCACCCCCGTCACCTCGAGGCTGCTTCAAGATCGGGTGCCCGCCGATGCCGACGGGCACGATCACCTCAGGCCGATGCCGCTGGAGCGGAAGATTTGCCGGCGTGGCGGTATTCGGCGTTGATGCGCTGGGCTTCTTCGAGCTGGTCTTCCAGGATGATGATCCGGCAGGCGGAGTCGATCGGGGTTCCGTGGTCGACGAGTTCGCGGGCGCGGGCGGCGATGCGCAGCTGGTAGCGGGAGTAGCGGCGGTGGCCGCCGTCCGAGCGCAGCGGGGTGATGAGGCGGGCTTCACCGATGGCGCGCAGGAAACCTTGGGTGGTGCCGAGCATCTCGGCGGCCCGGCCCATGGTGTAGGCGGGGTAGTCGTCGTCATCGAGCCGGCCGAACGAGTCATCTGCTGTCATTGCACCTCTTTCCGGAACACGTGGAGGGGCCCTGGTGCCTATGGCACCAGGGCCCCGAAGGAACTACTACACCATCTGCCGACCCTGATACTGCGCCGGCCTTCTGTGTCCGCAGACCCGAGTCATACGTGGTCGGGGTGCGGGGATCGCGGTTGCTTGACCGGAGACCACCTCACTAACGATGTCCTGCGGTACCCGGGTTTCAACCTGCCGACCCGGGCGATCCTGATGGCGCTAAGCCCCTCCGTTCTTCCCTCGATGATCAACTACTTACCAAGCGGGGGACTGCGTAATGCTGGTGATGCTTACTGCTCTACTGCGAACCGCTTGTACTGCTCGCGGCCTGATCTAGCGCCGCTTCGGCAGCCAGCCCCGTCGCCCATCCTGCGTCTGCTCTGGCTTGGAACCCCACTGCCGAACTTCCTGGTGGCCGCGCCTGCACTCGACGCCTTCACCAAGGTGCTGCTCACTGACTTCACTGCTGGGCACTGCACTTACAGGTACTGCACTTACGAGAACTGCACTTACAGGTACTGCACTTACGGGTACTGCCACTGCGATAACTGCGGTACTGCTCGTGGTGGCCCCTGATCACTGCGGGCCACCCGGTCCGGTCGTCAGTCCCGTCGCCGTCCTGCAAAGCTCTGGCTTCGGAACTCCACCACCGCACCGTCCTACGCACTGCAACTGCGGGTACTACGGGTGATGCCTACTGCCGGTACTGCGTACTGCTTCTCCTACTCGTGGCCTGACCTAGCACCACGCTTCGGCAGCCAGCCCCGTCGCCCATCCTGCGTCTGCTCTGGCTTGGAACCCCACTGCCGAACTTCCCGGTGCGCGCGCCCGCAGTCGACGCCTTCACCAGGGTGCCGCTCACTGACTTCACTGCTGGCTACTGCTCGTGGTGGCCCCTGATCACTGCGGGCCACCCGGTCCGGTCGTCAGTCCCGTCGCCGTCCTGCAAAGCTCTGGCTTCGAAACTCCACCACCGCACCGTCCTGCGCACTGCAACTACGGGTACCGCATGTACTGCTGCCCGGCAGTTCGTCCCTGCCAGGCCCTGCTGTCTCTCTGGGCTACGAGAGAAACCATAACCACGCCACCGCCCAATGTCTACTCCGGCCAGGATAGATTTTTGGATGCGTGTCTGTGAGGTAATCGGGCTCAGTCGGATCGAACATTCATCGCGCCCTCTTGCCCCGCCGGACCCGCGGACAGGAGCGGGCCCGCGGGCGGGGACGGCGGCGACTGCGATGTCGCCTCGGCGGTCACATGTGCCCTCGGCCGACCGGAGCGGCCCGAGTGCGGCCGTCCTGCGCCGCGGAGGGGGCGGCCCACCATCCGCGCTTGCCCTGTGGGTACGCGGAAGGGCCCGACCGGCACGCCGGTCGGGCCCTCTTCGCTGTTCGGGTGGCGGCTTGCGCCGGGCCCACCGGTCAGGCGGTCGCGGGGGTGCCGAGCATGGCGGAGGCCCGCTGGAGGGGACTGAGTACGCGTGTGGCCACGGCGGTTCGGGGAAGGCTTCCGCGGCACGTGAAGCCGAGCTGGGTCATGGCGCGGAGGACTTCGCCGGCACTGAAGTCGCGGCGGTCCTGGCGGGTGAGGACCTGACCGACCTGCTTGACGGGGTAGGTGCGGCGGCCGATGATCACGGACTCGCCGAGGACCTGCTCAGGCTTGATGCCCTTCATGGACTCCAGGACGCCCGTCTTGGTCAGGTCGAACGGGAAGCGGGCGATGACACAGCGCATGTTGCCTCACAGGGAGAAGAGGGGGACGGTCCGACCACGGTGAGGTGGTTCAGCGGGCGAGGGCGAGGATGCCCACAGCGCTGCCTTGTTCATCGACGACGGGCAGGGCGGCGAGCTTGCGGTAGCGCATCGCGTGCTCGGCCTCGGCCATCGTGGTCACGGGCGAGCTGAACGGCCCATGGTCGCTGGGGACATCGCGCAGACGGAGCCGGTCGGTGTACGCGGCGCTGTCGCGGATGGTGCTGAGCCGCTCCCGGGTGATCAGCCCGGTGCAGAGGCCGTCCTGGTCGCAGACGAGCAGATGGTCCGTGCGGGAACTGGCCGTGACGGCCAGGGCCACCTCGACGGTCATGTCGTCGCAGACCTGCGGACCGGCCGCTTCCATGGCGTCGTCCACCGTTCGGTGGGCGAGGTCGGCATGTGCGGAGCGGGGCTGCATCTGAACCAGCGTCAAAAAGTGCCTCCTGCAGAGATGGGTGAGCGTCCTGATCACCTGGCTTCTCAGGCCGCCGCGTCGAAGGCGGACAGCCGCGCGCTCGCGCGCCGGGCGGCCGAAGCGGGCCCGCGCCGGCCGCGGGAAGCCGTGCTGCGCTTGGGCCGCTCGGACACCGGGGCGGTGATGGTGACCGGGATGCCGGAAGGTGCCTGGGCGCCGGTGATCCGGGTCAGAGCCTCGTCGCCCGAGCGGACCTGGGTGGTCTGCGGGGTGATGCCCGCGGCCATCATCAGGCGGGCCATCTCGCGGCGCTGGTTGGGGGTGACGAGGGTGACGACACTGCCGGACTCGCCGGCACGGGCGGTACGGCCGCCGCGGTGCAGGTAGTCCTTGGGGTCGGTCGGCGGGTCGACGTTCACGACGAGGTCCAGGTTGTCGACGTGGATGCCACGCGCGGCCACGTTGGTGGCGACCAGCACGGTGACGTGTCCGGTCTTGAACTGGGCCAGGGTCCGGGTCCGCTGCGGCTGGGACTTCCCGCCGTGCAGGGCCGCGGCGCGGACCCCGTTGTCGAGGAGGTCCTGGGTGAGGCGGTCCACGGCGTGCTTGGTGTCGAGGAACATGATCACCCGGCCGTCGCGGGCCGCGATCTCCGTCGTCGTGCGGTGCTTGTCGGCGCCGTGGACGTGCAGGACGTGGTGTTCCATCGTGGTGACGGCGCCGGCCGAGGGGTCGACCGAGTGCACGACCGGGTCGGTCAGGTAGCGACGCACCAGCAGGTCGACGTTGCGGTCGAGGGTGGCGGAGAACAGCATCCGCTGACCCTCGGGGCGCACCTGGTCCAGGAGGGCGGTGACCTGGGGCATGAAGCCCATGTCGGCCATCTGGTCGGCCTCGTCCAGGACGGTGATGGCGACCTGGTTCAACCGGCAGTCACCACGGTCGATGAGGTCTTTGAGGCGGCCGGGCGTGGCGACGACCACTTCGGCCCCGGCGCGCAGTGCAGCGGCCTGGCGGTAGATCGGCATGCCGCCGACCACGGTGGCCAGGCGCAGCTTGACCGCCCGGGCGTAGGGGGTGAGGGCGGCGGTGACCTGCTGGGCGAGTTCGCGCGTCGGTACGAGGATCAGCGCGAGCGGCTGGCCCGACTCGGCGTTCTGGCCGGCGGTGCGGGCCAGCAGGGCGAGGCCGAAGGCGAGGGTCTTGCCGGAGCCGGTGCGGCCACGGCCGAGGACGTCACGGCCCGCGAGGGTGTTGGGCAGCGTGGCGGCCTGGATCGGGAACGGCGTGGCCATGCCCTCACGGCCGAGCGTGGCGAGCAGCTGGGCCGGCATGGCGAGGTCGGCGAAGGCCTCGACGGCGGGCAGTGCGGGGGTGATCGTCTTCGGCAGTGCGAACTCGCCCTGGATCGCGGCGGGCCGGCGGCCGTATCCGCCCGAGCGGCTCGGGGCTCCGGAACGGCTCTGGGCTCCGGAACGGCTCTGGGTCGAAGAGCCGAAGCGGCTGCCCCGGCCCGAACCAGCGCCGGTGCCGAAAGCGGGGCCGCCGGTGCGGCTGCGGGAAGAGCGCTCGTTCGTACGTGTGGGGTTCATGCGGAACCTTCCTTGATGCGGCACGTATCAAGGAATTCCCGCAGCGTAGGAGCGGCGCAGGGAATTGCGAGAACGCGCTGGATTGATGCGAAAGCGGATCTGGCGGACAGAAAATCTGTACGGGCTCAGGCGCTGGAATGAGGTGGCGTCATGTGGACGCGACAGACAAAGCAATTGACTCGGGTGCAGCTCGGAGAGGGCTGGTTGGCCGAGTGTCTCAATGCTCGTCTCAATGCTTAATGCCGCGGGTGAACGCACCGCGGGAAATGCATGCAGCTGGGGCCCGCACCCCGAGGGATGCGGGCCCCAGCTGCAGAATGCGTGTCAGCGTCAGGCGGGAACGATGTTCTCGGCCGTCGGGCCCTTCTGGCCCTGCGCGATGTCGAAGGTTACCTTCTGGCCCTCGTTCAGCTCACGGAAGCCCTGGGCGGCAATGTTCGAGTAGTGGGCGAACACGTCAGCGCCGCCACCGTCCTGCTCGATGAAGCCGAAGCCCTTTTCCGCGTTGAACCACTTAACGGTACCAGCAGCCATGTCATATCTCCTTTGGGGCAATACATCAGCGACTGCACTGTGCAGACGCCGTGTCGCCGCGATGATGCCCCGCCCGGTAAATGACCGGGAAATACAAAGCACTTCCAGCGGAATGAATTCCGGCTGGAGGCGCTTGAAGTTCTTGGGTACCAAAACTGCAACCGAGATCGACAGTAGCACGCTGCGGCGGCCTGTGTGCGTTGAACATTCCCTCGGCCGTGTTGCGGTAGAAACTCTCCCGGCGGGATCCATTAAATTCTTAGGCCGCGGCGACAGATATTGATTCGCCCCCAGCGCAGCTTTCTACGTGCTCGCCACCGGCTCCGGCGCGCGGTGTCGGGACCCCGCACGGCAACGACCGGGAAGTCGCTGTCGGGTCACGCGAATTGCCGCCCGCGGTGCGAGGCGACATCGCGCTCCTGCGACGCAAGGGGTGCGCGAAGAGGCCTCCGGCCAGGCCCTCCAGGGCGAGCCAGCGAGCCCGCCCTGCTTGTACCCGGACAATGGGTCGTTCGGGTCCACCGGCTGCTTGCTCACGCTGTGACCGCTGGTCTCGCCGTTGGGTGCCGTCGCGTAGAACGACTTGACGTCGCCGTCGGACGCCAGCGGCGGCCCCGGAGCTGAACACCGGCCGTCGCGTAGAGAGGGGACACCAAGTCGGCGGCGGGCGTCCGCACCATCCACCTGCCCGCCTTCCTCTCCATGGAGGTCAAGCGGCACCTTGACTGGTTCGCGGAGAAGGAGCCCGACGGGCTGCTGTTCGTAGGGGAGAAGGGAGCACCGTTCCGGCGCACGACGTTCGGGCGGAAGTGGGCCAAGGCCCGCGCGAAGGCCGGCCTGCCGAAGGACTTCCGCTTCTACGACCTGCGCCACACGGGCCACACCCTGTCGACGCAGTCGGGGGCCACGCTGAAGGACACGATGGTCCGTGCCGGCCGGTCTTCGGAGAAGGCCGCGATGATCTACCAGTACTCCGACGACGAGCGCCAGCAGGAGGTCGCCGGAGGCATCGTATCGACGGTATCGACGGTACCGACGAAGTGGACGTAGAGGCGGTGACGGCTGCGTTCGGCACGGTCGAGTTGGTGGCGAGAGGCCGACTGTCCGGGGCGGAGTGTCCGGACTGCGGCCGTTTTTCGGACCGGGTGCAATGGGTCTTTCATTCCGTGTCCGGCAGCCAGGCGTTGTTGTTCGCGTTGTACCAGTAGCTGTGGCCGGCGTTCAGGGCGACCGTGCGGAACGGGCGGCCGTGGTCGTCGATGCGGGTGGTGCCCTGGCGGTCGCCACTGCTCCAGGCCAGCTCCAGGTACCAGCTGACGTCCTGACCGAGTGTGGCGGCGTCGATGTTCAGCACCTGGGGGTCGGTGGCGGAGACCTTGTACGGGAAGTCGGTCGAGGCCGTCGGCCGCTCGCCCTCCTTGCCAGGTACGGGCCTGGCCCTCGGGGAGGCGTCGTCCAGGTCCACGGCGAAGGACGCCGGCACCAGCGCGCCGCCGCAACCGGCGCCCATGGTGTACGCGTTCCAGCCGGGAGCCTTGCGGCCGCTCACGACATGGACGTACAGCGCGTGCAGGACCGCGGGCTTGCCCTCGGTGCCCTGGACGGTCAGCTGCATGCGCAGGTGCCCCGCCGGGACGGCGTCCAGGGCCCGGGCCCACCCTTCGGTCGCCGGCCCGGCGGGGGGCGGGGGGACCGTGCCGGGTGCCTTGTCCAGGGCGAACCACTGGTCGCAGGGGCTGTCCCAGTTGTCGGGCAGGACGTTGACCGTGAACGGGGCGGTGCGGGAGGCCCCCTCCTTGGCGGTGGCCGGCGAGGTGGACGCGGACGTCGCCGAGGGGGACGACGGTCCGGGGCTGGACGGCGGTGCGGAATCGGCTGTGGGCGTGGGTGACGACGACCCGCCGGACGGCAAGGCCGGGCCCGCCGCCGCCCGCTCGCGCGAGGACGGCTGGACGGCGCCGTGGCGCGTGTCCCCGTGACCCGTATCTCCCATGGCGGAGACGGCGGCGGCGGTCCCCGCCACCGCGGCGGTGGCCACGGCGGCCGCAACGGCGAGCAGCAGCCGAGGACGCCGGGCCCCCGGTACGGAGGCCCGGGCGGGGCCCGGCTGGATAAGGGCGGCGGGGGCGTGTGCGGGTGCCTCCGTTGCCGGTGCAGGGGCGGGGGCCTCCGCCGGTGCCAGCGCGGGAGCGGGGGTAGGCGCCCAGGCGGGTGCCTCCGCAGCGGCAGGTCCGGGCGCCGGGGCGGACCCGGCTGCGGACGCCGGGGCCGGTGTGGGGTCGGTACCCGTCTGCGGCCGGACCTCCGAGGCCTCCCCAGCCACCACCACCGCCGATGCGGGCGGCACCTCCGGCGCGGCGTCACCGCCCCGCGGCGCCGCGGAGTTCACCGCCCCCGACCCCGAGGCCTGCCACTCCGTCACCCCCCGCCGCCGCTCCACCAGCGCCAGCAGCCACTGCTGGTGCAGCGCGAGCAGTTCGTCGGCCGAGGCACCGCAGACTCGGGCGAACCGCTCCACCGGGGCGTAATCCGTGGGCACCGCCGCGCCGCTGCAATAGCGGTGCAGCGTCGAGTTGCTGGAGTGCAGACGCTTCGCGAGCGTGCCGTAGCTGCGCCCCGAGCGCTCTTTGAATCCGCGCATCAGCTCCGCGAACCGCTCCGTCTCCGTGGCCATTCCACCCTCCCCCTCATCCCGGAAGCACGTTCCAGGCTCGCCCGATCGCCCAGGTGAGAAGGGTCGGGAGCGTTCCAGGGTTCCTACTATCCCGGTCCAGACGCCACTGGGACAAAACCGGCCCCACAGTTGCGTCATCAGCCCGTCGGTCCGCCGATCGGATCGGCGGTCGGATTCGGCGGTCGGGGCGGGAGGACCCCCCACCCGCCCCACCGGCCGCCCTCGGCCGCCTGCGGCAGCAGCCGACCGGAACAGCAGCCCCACCCAACGTCTCGTCAGGCGGAAAGCGGAAGCCTCCGTCTGACGACCACACCGATACGGAGAGTTCCCCATGCGCACTTACCGACTCCGCACCACTGCCCTGGCCACCGCCACCGCCGGCCTCGCTCTGGCCCTGACCGCCTGTGGTGGCTCGGACAGCGCCGGCGGGCCGACCGCGAACCCCGCCGCGACCAAGAGCGCGGACAAGCCGGTCTCGACCGGGACCGTGACGCCGTCCGGGAAGGGCGCCTCCGCCGCCCCGTCCGCCGCCCCGTCCGCCGGCAAGGTCACCGGAACCGGCACGGCCACCGCCGCCCCGGCGAAGGCCGGTTCGGGCGGCAAGGACACGGGGGACACCACCGGTGACTCCTACGCCTACGCCCACCCCTGCTCGGCGCGCAACCTGACCGTCAAGGTCACTTCCCCGACGGGCACTCCGGCCACCGTCCGCGTCATCACCGTGACCAACAACGGTTCCACCTCCTGCGGTCTGGACTACTTCCCCACCGTCGGCTTCAGCGCCAAGGGCGGCGCGCTCGGTCTCCAGGCCACTGCCCCCGGTGGACTGGGCGGCGCCCCGGCGTACCCGGTGCACCCGGGCGCCACCGCGTACGCGGCCGTGGACCTCAACCCGTCGGGTGGCAACGGCCCCGTGGCCGACGAGGTCAGCGTCCTGGCCGACAAGGAGCACATGCCGAACGCGGACGGCGTCAGCCTCCGGCTGGCCAAGCCGGGCAGCGTCGCCAACCCGAAGGTCGGCCTGTACCGCACCAACATCCGCGAAGCGCTGAGCGCCTTCTGAACGGAGTTCCGGGGGCCGCGGCCCCCGGCCGTCCCACGGGGCGTGTCGCCGGCCGGGCTCAACTGTCCTGGGCGAGGAAACGCTAGACGACTGCCTCGCCGAACTCAGGGCAGTCCGAGACGAGCTCAAGCCCCTGGTTTCGATCTCCTGCTGGGTGGCCGCATGCCTTCGTCGATAAGGGCGTCCCACTTCCCTGTGGCGAGCTCGACGCGGCAGGGCAAGTCCTTGATGATCTACCCGTCCACGGTGAGGTAGTTCGATGCCCGGCTCCCGGCACGACGGGCCTGAGGCACGTAGGCGGGCCGCCTTGTGGGCGACTGAGATCTCTCCCTTGGATGGCTCCGTTCCCCCGTACGGCGGATACGTGCTGGTCGCCATTCCGACAGTTCGGCGATCGCGCGGGTTTCCTCGGAGTCCGCAGCTCGTCACCGACCAGCGGAAAGAGTCCTAGGGGAGCGATGTGGGCTTTGGGGGTGGTGGGACGGCGCGGAGGAGTTCCCACAGGGGGCGCGAGCCGCTGGCCCACTGGGCGAGGATGTGGCGGTCGACGAGGTGGAGGCGCTGGGACTTGGCGAAGTCGAGGGCGGGCCGGGAGAAGCGGCCGTTGGTGAGCATGACGAGGACGTCGCCGCCGTGTATCTGGCGGCCGGTGCCGTTGAGGACCTGGAGATCCGGGGTGCCGACCGCGGACCCTTGCCAGCCGGCCTTGCGGTGCTTGCACTGGATGACCCAGCGGCGGCCGTAGGGGTCGGTGGCTTTGACGTCCGCGCCGTTGTCGCCCCGTCCGCCGACCTTCTGCGCGTCGGCGCAGCCGTCGCGGTGCATGAGGTCCCGTACGGCGAACTCGAAGTCGTTGTGGTGGAGGCTGTCGAGGTGTTCGACGGCGTAGCGCAGGCCCTGGGCCCGGACCTGGTCCCATCGCGCGGCCTCTTGGCGCCGACGCAGCCACAGCGTGCCCACGGCACCGGCTGCGAGGAGGCCGAGTACCAGGACCCAGGGATGGGCAGCGAGCCACGACATCACGGCCACGACGAGACCGAGGGCCACGAGGCCGGCCAGGCCGATGAGCCACAGCTCCTCCGAGCCGGTGGCCTTCCGGCGCCGCGCTGTGCTGGTGCGCTTGCGCCTCTTCGCGGGTGGGCGGCGGCTCACCTGCCGTTCCCCGTGCTGGGGAAGACGATCGGATAGGAGACCGTCGGTATGGGTTGGGGCGCCGGGCGGTTTTCCCACGCCGGCCACTTGATCGGGTAGATCACTGTCGACTGCGGCCTGGGTAACTCCTGACCCGAGCCTGCTCCAGCCCCCGCAGATGTTGTTCCGTTGCCGAAGACGATCACGCCGGCGACGATCAGGCCGAGCAGCGCGGTCTCCCGCCGGGCCCCGGCAGGGAGCCGGACGTGGCCTTTGACCCGAGTGCCGTCTGACCGGAAGTACTCATTGATCCAGGGCACAGCTGCATCCCCCCACCAGTCGCGATGTGCCTCCCTGCGCACCGGACCCATGAAAGCACCCACCACTGACAACGCGTCACCTACTTGTCACCACTCGTGATCATCTGCTGAATCGGGGCGAGCCCGCCTGTGCTTCGACAGGGATCGCCTTCGGCGGCATTCGGAGGCGTAGGGGGAGTGTCGCGCCGTCGCCAACTTGGCCGCGCAAGCGATGTGGTTGAGGGGTTGCCTTCAGGGTTGCGAACAGGCGAATCCGGGCGCTCATGTGGTGCGGGTCGCATGAAATGTGTCTCGCGATTCGAGACGGCTGCGCTTCATCGAGGGACAGGTGGCACGCCAGGGGCCTCCAGGCAGGGTATTTATGCGAGTTGGGGCACACGGAGGGCACGGCAAGGTCTGACGCGTAAATAGCAGCAGGTCAGGGTGGGTGTGGGCATGGCTGGGTGCCCGGTGGCCGTTGTCGGCTGCCGGGTGTCCGGTGCGGGGAGGGTCAGGCGGCGGTCTCCAGCGGGTTGAGGGTGACGGTGTAGCCGAGCTGGTTGAGCTGGGTGATCGCGCGGCGGGTGGCCCGTTCGGGGTCGCGCTGGGTGAAGTAGGTGCCGCCGAGCTCGGCGTAGGGCTTGTGGTCGGTCAGCATGTGCCAGATCGCGGTGATGATCGAGTGCTCGACGGCGACCAGTGCCCTGAGCGGGCCGCGGCGGGCGGTCAGCCGCCGGTAACGGGCGGCGAGGTAGGTGTCTTTGGTTCTCACCGCGCAGAACGCGGCGAGGCCGAGTGCGCCTTTGAGGTAGGGGTTGCCGGGCCGGACCTTGGTGTTCTTGGTGCGGCCGGCGGACTCGTGGTGGCCGGGGCAGACCCCTGCCCAGGACGCGAGGTGCTTGGCCGTCGCGAACCGGGTCATGTCCCCGCCGGTTTCCGCGATGATCACTTCGGCGGTTGCCTGGTTGATTCCGGGGATGGTGTCGAGGAGGTCGAGGGCGTCACGAAAGAGGGCCATCGCCTCCTCGATGCGTCCGCTGAGTTGCTCGATCATGCTGGTGAGCTGGTCGTACTGGTCGAGGTGCAGGCGGACCAGGAAGGCGTGGTGCTCACGGAAGCGGCCGGTCAGCGCCTCGGTGAGTGCGGGAATCTTGTGGCGGAGCCTGCGTTTGGCCATGTCCGCGAGGGTCTGCGGGTCGCGTTCGCCGTTGACGAGGGCTTCGAGCATGGCCCGCCCGGAGACGCCCATGATGTCGGAGGCGACCGCGGACAGTTTGATCCCGGTGTCCTCCAGGAGCTTCTCCAGGCGCTGGACGACCCGGGAGCGTTCCCGGGTCGCGGTGGTGCGGGCCCGGGTCAGGTCCCGCAGTTCCCGCACCGGCTGTGGTGGGACGAAGGAGGGGCGCACCAGGCCGTGGGCGCCGAGCTGGGCCAGCCAGGCGGCGTCGGAGACGTCCGTCTTGCGGCCGGGCAGGTTCTTGACCTGGCGGGCGTTGACCAGGATCACGTTCAGATCGTCGGCCAGCACGTAGTAGAAGGGTTTCCAGTAGTCCGAGGTCGCCTCGATCACCACAAGCGTGACCTCAGCGGCCAGCAGATGGTCGAGCAGGGCCAGGACCGCGTTCGTCGTCGAACCCCAGGTCGTGGTCTCGGTGGTGAACGATCCCCGCCGTTTCGTACTCGGGATCCGGACGCACACCTTGGCGTCCTTCTTGCTGATGTCCAGGCCGGCGCACCGTTCGTGCAGTACGTCCACGCTCCCGCTCCCTCCCCATCGGTATGCCGTTCCGGGAGGGCCAGGGTGAATCAGGAATTCTGACGCACGTGCTCACAGCAACACTCCACGGTTCCCGTGGACGGCCCCCAGCACCACGCTGACCTGCGAGCTCACAGGCATCACAGAGGCATCGGTTTCGGCCGGAACGAACCCCACCAGCATCCCGGACCAGCAACAGGCCCCGTCAGAGCGGACAGAAGCACCCCCGGCGCGCGCCACGGGATTTACCACGCCCCCGGCGCGCACCGAAGGTGCGCTGGATCGCTGACCTGCGAAAACGTACTCTGAGGGCCCTCGTCCCGCAGGCTCGTGGATACTCGTGTCGACCGCTGCTGTCCGCTCTGAAGGGCACGGTTGGGGCACGAGTGCGGACGGCCGGCCGCAACTCCGACAGAGCTCACCGGACGGCCGCGGCCCCGCCCAGAAGGAGCGGCGGGGCCAGCCGCGAAGGTTGGCTTCAGATACTGGACAGCGTCGTCGCCAGCGACTGGAACCAGGCGCCGTGGGAGAACGGCTCTGGCGGGCCGACCTCCATGCCGAGTTCGGCGGCTGCCAGTGCGTAGTCCCCCTCGTCCAAGGGGAGGGCGAGCAGCTCGTGGAGTTCACCGACGAGGCGCGCGACCACGTGGGGGTGGGTGGTGCCGGCGTAGTCGGCGACGGCGGCGTCGTGATCGGGGAACTCGTCGACGATGTCCTGCGAGAACCAGCCGCCGAGCAACTGCGCGGTCTCCGGAAAGCGCGCGTGCCACTCCCAATGCGTCTGCGGGGACGACGGTTCCGGTACGTCGCCTGCCTCGATGCTCTGCTTCAGATGGTCGGCCAGCACGATCAGCCAGTCGCCGATCTCCGACTGGGGCATCCCGGTGTCGGGGATCGCGTAGAACTCGCCCAGGCCCTGCCGGATCCGGCCCGGAGGGTTGCGGCTGTACTCGCGCAGCTGGCGCTCCGCCTCCGCGATGGCCGAGGGCGGGTGTGCCATGTGTGCCGGAGGTACGCCTCCAGCGCGCGGCTGCGCCGCTCCGGGGTGTCGTCGGCGGGCTGCCCCAGGTAGGCGCGCATCACCTGGTCCAGCTCGCCGTACCGGCGGTCGTGTTCGAGGGGCTTCATGGACATGTGCGTGCGGCCCCTACAGGTAGAACGGGACGGTCGTGCGGACGACGAAGCCGTGCGGGCTCGACGGTTCGCGGCGCAGCACGACGCGCGCCGCCCGGACGTCGACGGGCCCGTGCCCGGCCAGCAGGTCGGCTTCCAGCTGGAGCCTGCCCACGGGCTCCTCCCGGGAGGGCCAGGCGGCCTCGACGGTGAGGCGGGCCCGGGTGTTCTGGGCGAGCCAGCGGTGGATGGCCTGCTCGTTGGCGGTCACCACCTGCTGGGTGGCCCATTGGGCGGTCTCCCGGTCGGGATAGGAAGCGGAACGGGTGAGCACGGGGAGATCCTGTCAGTCCGCGCGCGGCAGCCGCGGTCATGTCGGCGGGCGGGCGGATCAATAGTCGGAGAAATTCCAGAACATGCCCACTTCGGAGTCCGAGACGACGATCAAGCCGCAGTCCTCCGAGTAGAAGCTCAGCGGGCTGTACCCCCAGTTCGATGCTGTGAAGTCGAGGGTTCCGGGGACGGGTCCGGGCCTGTCGACGTTGGTGTGATAGGTGGCGGTGTCCCCGTAACGCGCGAGGATCGTGCGTGCCATCGTGCGCAGTTCCTCCTCGGTCTCCGTGAACCGTCTCAGGTTGGACAGGGTGCAGCAGTCGTCCGTGAGGGCCAGCAGCAGGGTTTCGGCACTGTCCCGGTCGATCTCACGGAGCCGTACGGCCACGTACTCCGGGGGGGGTGGACTTTGAAGGGGTAGGTGGGGTACCCCTCACGTTGCGGGTCTTGCGCCGCGTCGTCGAGACCGGCCCAGCCCCGGGGGTCCGGGACCCGGGCCATCAGTGCGAGGAGGTCGTGGATCCAGTCCTCGTGGAGGCGCGGGCCCGTGGCGTCGTACGGGTACGCGTCCTCGTAGAGGTGGCGTACCGCGGTTTCCCAGGACGTCTGGTCGACGTGCATGTGGTGCTGGCCTTTCTCGGCGGGCCGCTAGGACTTCGAGGGCATCGACGTCATGACGGTGAAGGGCGGGTTGCGGCTGCTGTCGTACTTGATGCGCGTGTCGATGCCGTTCACGTCGTACGCCTTGGCACCGAGCCCACCCTGCTTGTACCCGGACAGCGGGTCGTTCGGGTCCACCGGCTGCTTGCTCACGCTGCGGCCGCTGGTCTCGCCGTTGGGTGCCGTCGCGTAGAACGCCTTGACGTCGCCGTCGGCCGCCGGTGGTGGCCCTTTGATCCACGCCTCGATGGCGGCCTTGTTGTTGTTGAGGTTGTACTCGGTCAGGTCCTCCGCCCGCCGGTAGTTCGGGAAGGCGGAGGAGCCGCTCGGCATCGGCTTGCCGTACGGCCATGCCTGCGTCGGGCCGTTCGACTGCTGGTCACGCAGGCGCTGCGCCAGCTGCTCGTCCGTCTTGCCGACGTGCTTGTCCAGCGAGTGGCCGTCCGCCGAATACTCGTTGGCGCCGAGGTTCAGGTCGTAGTTCCCGTTCGAGTCGATCTTCAGCCAGATCTGCGAGTCCTTGAACTCTTCCAGGGACCGCATGCCGAAGCCGTGCGCACGGGCCACGCCGGCCTCGAACTTGGGGGCGCTCAGGTACGCCTCGTCCAGCGGGCCCTTCAGCGCCTCCATGCGGGTGGTCAGGCCCCCGAGAATGCCGGTGTACGTGTCGACGATCCGGTTCAGCTCGGCCGTGTCGATGTTCAGTACGGTCTTGACGTCGAACGAGAGGATCAGGCCCACCCCCTTGCCGAGGGCGGAAGTGACCGTGCCGAGGATGTTCTTGGGGTCCTTGGGCTTGGCCAGGTCCTCGACGATCTCCTTGGCGGCCTTCAGCATGGCGCGCTCGAGCTCGTCATTGACGTCGCGGTTCAGATCGACCGCGGCTTCCGCGTACTCGCGCAGGATGGTGGCCATGTTGTCGGCCGTGTCCTTCAGTACGGACAGCACGGGCTCGCTGTTCGTGGGGAGGCGGGGCGTGCCGCGGCCGGAGTCGGCGGTGTGCGCCCACTGGTAGCCGTGCCGCTGCTGTCCCCATGACGTGCCGCCCCACAGGGCGCCGCAGAAACGGATGGGGCACGCGTCCGTTGGTCTGGGTCGTGCGGCACGTCCTTGCCTCAATGGTTGCGTCTTGGCTCCCGAACCCGTGAGGCTTGACGCAACCTTCCGGCTCATCGCCTGGGGAGGGAACTCAGCGGCCAGTCATGGCGGCGGCGGGTCCCGCAACGGCCCCGACGCATTCACGCCGCCGAGGCCGCCCTTCCGGGTCGTAGCACGTGAGAGTGTTCGACCCGAATCCAATGGTACGGCTATGGGGCAGTTCGAGCAGTTCGGGGCTGTATGCGCCAGTGCCGGGCTCGCGGACTCCGGGTCGTACGGTGCACACCGACCAGGAACTATTGAAAGCAGCGAATGACAAACGTCGGCGTCGTGGTCAGGTCCTCCCCGGTACCGGGGGTTTGCACGACTAGCCTCCGCATCATGCTGCGTATCGCCGACACCCGCACCGGCCGTTTCGTGGAGATCCCCTCCGGGCACCGTCACCTGCTGCGCATCTGCGTCCACCTGTCGGCCTCCGACGCCGGGGTCGGCACGGTGCACCTGCGGGCGCCCCTGGTCGGTGACGTACTGGCGCGTGCCGCGGAGCTGCATGGCCTGGAGTCCCTCACGGTCCTCACCACACCGGACCTGCCTCATGAGCAAGCCCAGGCACTCGATCGCGCCATGTCCGCTCTCGGCATCCACCCGCCCGCCACCGTCGGTGTCCACCATCTGACCGAGACGTTCTGTGCGGCTGCTGACGTGCACCTGCTCGCTCACGGCGCCGCCGCCCAGGACGCCGTCGGCGGGGCCTGGATCGACGTGGGCCAGGTCAGGCCGGCACCCCCGGACGGGGGCGCCCCAGGCCGTGGCCATCGCCTCACCTCGGGCCTCCTGGACGAATTCGCCCCGGAGGGGGCCGATCCGCTGGCTGTGAGGATGCTGTTGCTCGGCCACTGCTACCGCACGCCGGTCACGGTCAGCAGCGCAGCGCTCGCCGAGGCGCGGCGGACGCTGCGGTACTGGCGGCAGCAGGTGGCCGACTGGGCGCAGGAGCCGTCCAGGCCGATCCCTGCCGATGTGCTGCGACAGGCTCATGCCGCGCTCGCCGATGATCTCGGTGTCCCTGCTGTTCTGGACCTGCTGGTCAGCGTGGCGAGGCGCGCCGACGTGCCGGCCGGAGCCAAGTTCGAGACGTTCGCCTTTCTCGACCGCGTCCTCGGGTTGGACCTCGCGCGCGAGGTGGGCCACCAGCACCCGGCGACGCCATGACTTCGGGCAACGCCCGGCGCCTGGTCGTCGTGCGGCACGCCAAGTCCGCCTGGCCGGACGTGGCCGACTCCGAGCGGCCACTCGCCCCGCGCGGCCGCTGGGACGCCCCTGCGGCCGGCCGCTGGCTGCGCGAGGCCGACTGCGTTGCCGACCTCGTCGCGTGCTCCTCCGCCCTTCGCGCCCGCCAGACGTGGGACCTCGTCGCGGTCGAGCTCGGCGTCACCGTGCCGGTGATTCACGAGGCACGCCTCTACGGGGCGAGCGCAGGGGAGTTGCTCGGGGTCGTACGGGAGATCCCCGCGCAGGTGCGGACGCTGATGCTGATCGGGCACAACCCCGGCGTACAGGAGCTGGTTCTGTTGCTGGCCGGTGAGGCGGACGGCTACGCGCTGGAGCAGACCCGTTCGAAATTCCCGACGTCCGCGATCGCCGTGCTGCGCGTGCCAGGGCCCTGGTCGTCCCTCGAACCGGGTGCCGCCCGGCTGACCGAGATGGTCGTACCCCGTGGCGCGAACCCCTGACCGGTTCTGAAGGACCGGGCTCAGCCGCTCTCTTCCTCCTCGGTCTCCATGCGCCGGATTCCCTCGTGCGTGAGGGTGACCATCGCGGGTGTGTTGCCCGGCTCCCAGTCGACGGTGATCAGGCCCTCGCCTGCCAGGTAGGTGCAGGCGGCGGCGAGATCCTGCTCCGGTATGTGGAGGTCGCTTTCCAGCTTGGCCCCGGTGATTCCGAGAAGACGATTGCCTTCGATGGCTTCGTACAGGATCCGCAGAACCTGTTCGCGGTAGGTCTTGCGCTCGCGCAGTGTCGCCATGGCCGCGTCCTCTCGTGCGGGGGGCGGGAGCCGGCTCCGGTCAGACCTCGTCGGTGTGGGCGCCGGTGCCGGCGGGAGATCTGCTGGCGGTCAGCCAGGAGCGGGCGGGTCCGGCCGCGGATTCCGTGTCCACCGTGAGGTGGAGCCGGGTGCCGCCGTCCGAGGCGGGGTAGCTGCGCTGTTCCATGCCGGCGAAACAGCGGCGCAACACCTCGGCGACCGCGCGGGCGGCTTCGGGGGAGGCCGCGATGATGCGGACTTCGGCGTGTCCGACCGACGGCAGCATCTCTGTCTGGGTGCGCTTCAAGATGACGTGATCCCTTCGGGGCGAGGTGAGAAGTCGGCGGGTGGGACGCCATCGCGTCCCGCCCGCTGCCCCTGGTCAGAGGAAGGTCTGTCCCTCACCGGTCGGCATCCGTGCGGTGGGCTCGACGACTGGTGCCGGCCGGCTGACCGGGGGCTTCTGGCGCCCGCCAGTGATGCTTCCTGCTTCGTCGGCCGACGACCGGCAGGGCGTCGTTGAAGTGGTAGGCCGCGATCCGTGCGTCGGGCTGGGCGTTGAGCAGGTGGATCAGGTGCATTCCGATACCGGTCACGAGGATGATCGCCGCGATGAGGACGATGATCTCCACGCTCCTCACCTCCAGGTGTTCCCGGGCAGGGGCAGGGAGCGTCGCCCAACGAGGTTCCCGAAGGGCGACATGCACGCCCCGCCTTCGCTCTCCCAGTCTTCTACGCGGCTCCGGGCGTCCCGCATTCCACCGCCGATGACGGCTTCGGCGGCCATCAGCGCGCGGGCGGTGAGGACGCTTCCCGGGATCGCGGCGGCGGTCATCAGCCGGGCCGCGGCGGCGGGTGCGGTTTCGGGCGGGATCACCAGCAGGTCCCAACGGCCGACGGTGCCGGAGAGCAGGATCAGCTTGTCGGGGTCCTGTTCGGCGAACCAGCCCACGTGCAGGGTGTGCCCGGCGACAGGCACCGTGTGCGGGATGACGGGCCAGCGGGTGGGGTTCACCGTGACACGAGTGATGCGTCCCCAGGGTTCGTCCAACGCGTCGGCGAGCGCCGGAAGCTCGGCTTCGAGGTCACGGGAGCGTGGCCACCATGCTCCGTCCAGCTGGCCGGCGAGCGTGGTCCTCGGCGTGAGCGACAGGCGCGCCGGGAGAGTGGGAGACAGGACGCGGGACGTGGCGCGGTCAGTGGTCGCTGTCATGACGCGGACCCGTCTCCAGGCCGTCCGAGAAGGGCCCGGTGCCTTGATCGCCGGAAACGACGTCCGCGTGGGAGCGGGCGTACGAAACACTCCCGGTTCCTTCACCCTACTCCGGTCTGCGGTCCCGGAAGACGGTTCTGACCAGGTGTTTTCCGGTTCCGTCGGGAGTTCCGGGGCGTGCGGCCGTGAGTATCACTGCGGGCACGCGGAGTACCGTGAAACGATCGTCACGGACCTGGTTGGCACGCCCATCGAACTGGTCACTTCCGACGGCACTGTTGCCTGGCAATCCCGCACCACCCTCTGGGGGCACGCCCCTCCCCGCTTCAGGGGATGGGGTGGACTGCCCGCTCCGCTTTCCCGGCCAGTACGCGGACGAGGAAACCGGCCTCCACTACAACTACTTCCGGCACTACGACCCCGAAACCGCCCGCTACACCACACCGGACCCGCTCGGGTTGGTTCCGGCCCAACGCAGTGGCGTATGTTCGTAACCCCCATAGCTGGGCTGACCGCCTGGGGCTTGCCGGTGAGCCGGAATGGGCCAACCCGGACGAAATAAACTTCTCCCAACGCACCGTATCGCCGACGACTACGTGGAGAAGATGTGCTCCGGTGAGTGGGATTGGCGACGCCCCGGTACAGCGTTGAAGGTCATGGAAGTAGACGGTCAGCTGGTGTCGTACGACAACCGAAGGCTTGACGCGGCGCGCGAAGGGTAGGCCGGTAATCATCGAGCGCGTCGACCCGAACGCGGTTCACCCTGATTCGACGACCGGACGGACCTGGGCGGATCAATTCAAAAGGCGCATGAAATTCTTCGCGGAACAGAAATGAACTAGGTGAGCCAGTTCCCCCGACTGGACTCCAGGAGAGGCCAGAGCACGTCCGCAACGGGAAGTGTAAGAATAGATGACCACGATCGAAAGCCTGTGGGAAGACTTTGAGCTTCCCATCAAGGATGCCCTCCACTACGCCGACGGGCACTCTTACGATGTCGCCCTCGACCGCGCCGCACCGAGGGTTTTCACGGTGCTCGCCCCCTTTGGCCTCAATGAGATGCTGGAAAGCGATCCGTCTTGGGTGTCTTCGGTCGATGGGCTTGCCGCCGTAGACCTGGGAGAGAAGGGGCTGCTGTGGGGCGGCGAGGGTTCGTACGGTTCGGAGGGGTTCATTGCACGTTTGACTGTCGACCGTGCGCTGATCTGGGCGATGTTCTTTATGGAATCCAATCCATTTGATCGGATTCGGCTGTCCGAAAACGTCGCTACCTTTAGTTCGGCCTCGGGGTTCGAGATCGCCGTCGACATCGATGATCCGCGAATCCCAATCTCTGGACCCGCATCGGAGCGAACGACGCAAGGATCATTTCCCCGGTCGTAGGAGAGCGATGCGGGAGCAAGAAACAGGTTGCATGGGTCCGGTGTAGGTGTGCAGCGTCTCGAAGCCGACGCGGTCCACTGCATCGCGGTGGCCAGGCCGAGTTTGGTGACCAGGAATGGGTGACGAAGACGTCGACGGAGAGGTCGGCCCACCGCGCGAGGGCGGCGTGTGGTGGCGGGTCGGCCGCCAACAGGGCCAGTCCGGCCTGGGCGCTCCCCGACGCCCACGTCGACCTCCCCATCGGAGGCGACGCCGCCCGGCCTCGAGGGTTCGGGCAGGGGCGGGTCGTTGGACCGGTAGCCATTGGTGATCATCAGCTGAGTCGCGGGGGCGGGCTCGCAGTCCGCCCCCCGCCAAGTTGTTTTTCCAAGTGGCTGATTGACCGTCCGCCTGCGACGTGGCGAGTGCGAATCCGCACAGGAGCGTGACTCGGCATGTCCGGACAACGACGAAGGCCTAGGTCGCTGACCTGGGCCTTCTCTCAAGAGCGGATGACGGGAATCGAACCCGCGCTATAAGCTTGGGAATCACCCGGCACTTGACCATGTCTATGGGTGCTGACCTGCGAAGACACGTATTGGCGGGACCTTCGCGGATGCCTCATCCGGCCCCTCGTTGCCCGATGTTTACCGCTGCTACTGGCACGTTGTGGCACGCGCCGCTGGATGAATCGGGACCTGAGCAGCGCGATGAGGGCCCGCAACCGTCAGAGGTTGCAGGCCCTCCGTGCGTTTGTCAGTCAACGAGGTAGTGGGCCTCGATGTCGGCGACGGTGGAGTCGTACGGCTCTCCTGCCAGTTTCAGTGCGTACCGGCGGAAGACTGCAGCGGTGGCGCGGCGGGCGCCTCGGTTGTGGGCGTCGGCTTTGTCCCACCGACCAAGAAGTAGCGCTCCTAGGTCCTGTCTGGAGTCCA
>NZ_JAGGOW010000029.1 GCF_018614135.1 Streptomyces sp. ISL-66 | reverse complement strand
TCCGAGACTCAGGACACTAGGAGCCCGCCGGGCTGGGTCGTAGGCTGGTGGCATGACCAGCAGCCCCTTGCTCCATCTCCCCGGCGCCGTACCGGCCGAAGGCCGCGACGAGGGCGTCGCCGCCCACTACGGAGAGCTGTACGGAGAACAGCGCACCCTCGCCGACGGACGCGGCTTCGTCGACCTCTCCCACCGCGGGGTCGTCACCGTCACCGGCCCGGACCGGCTGAGCTGGCTGCACCTGCTGATCACTCAGCACGTCACCGAGCTCCCCGCCGGCCAGGCCACCGAGGCGCTGATCCTCTCCGCGAACGGCCACATCGAGCACGCGCTCTACCTCGTCGACGACGGCGAGACGATGTGGATGCACGTCGAGCCCGGAACCCAGGAGGCGCTCATCGCCTACCTGGAGTCGATGAAGTTCTTCTACCGCGTGGAAGTCGCGGACGCCACCGCCGACTTCGCCCTCGTGCACCTGCCGGCCGGCTCCATCGCCGAGATCGCCAAGGAGCACGCCGTACGGGAGACCCCGTACGGCCGCGACGTCTTCCTGCCCCGCGCCGAGCTGGAGGCCTTCGCGGCTTCCCACGGCCCGGCCGCCGGCCTGCTCGCCTACGAGGCCTTGCGCGTCGAGGCCCACCGGCCGCGGCTCGGCCAGGAGACCGACCACCGGACCATCCCGCACGAGCTGGGCTGGATCGGCACCGCCGTGCACCTGCAGAAGGGCTGCTACCGCGGCCAGGAGACCGTCGCCCGCGTCCACAACCTGGGGAAGCCGCCGCGCCGGCTCGTCTTCCTGCACCTGGACGGCTCCGAGGTGCTGCTGCCGGCCCACGGGGCGCCCGTACGGCTGGCCGCGGACGGCGACGAGGGCCGCCAGCTGGGCTTCGTGACCACGGCCGTCCGCCACCACGAGCTCGGTCCGATCGCGCTCGCGCTGGTCAAGCGGAACGTTCCGGTGGACGCGCCGCTGCTGGCCGGCAACACGGCGGCCGCGCAGGAGGTCGTCGTAGCGCCGTAGTGCCACGGCCGCCGTAGCGCCACGGCCCGCGGGGCCCGGGGCCCGGGCCCCGGGTTCCGGCGGTTGCCGCGCTAGATGTCGATGACGATGGTGAACGGGCCGTGGTTGGTCAGCGAGACCCGCATGTCCGCGCCGAACCGGCCCGTCTCCACCGTCGCGCCCAGCGCCCGCAGCTGCGCCACGACCTCGTCCACGAGGGGCTCGGCGACCGGGCCGGGCGCGGCCGCGTTCCAGGTGGGGCGGCGGCCCTTGCGGGCGTCTCCGTAGAGGGTGAACTGGGAGATCACCAGCAGCGGCGCGTTCACGTCGCTGCACGATTTCTCCGCCTCCAGGATCCGCACCGACCACAGCTTGCGCGCCAGCAGCGCCGCTTTCTCCGGGGTGTCGTCGTGGGTCACCCCCACCAGGACGCACAGCCCCTCGCCGACGATCTCCCCGACGGTCTCGCCGGCCACCACGACGCTCGCGCCGTCCACCCTCTGCACCACTGCTCGCATACCACCTGTGTACCAGGCGTGCACCCGTCCGGGGCCGATCGGGTGGAGTGGGACTGCGTCGGCACCACGGAGAGTGGCACGATGCACGCAGGCGGTGCCCCCAGCACCGGTCGAGGGGACGGACACGAACGCATGAACATTTCTGGTACCTCCGCACCTGCACCCGCTGTGCCCGCTACACTCGCTGTGCCCACCGACGCGTCGGCCCTGCGGCCGCCCACGCAGCGCACCGGAACCGGCGCCGGTTCCGGTTCCGGCACGGGCACGGGCACCGGCATCGGCACGGGCACCGGCACCGGAGCGGCCGCGCCGACACCGACCACCGCGCTCGGCCTCCCGGAGCTGCGCGCGCTGCGCCGCGACGCGCAGCGCGACGAGGCCGACCTGAGCTACGTACGGCGGCTGCTCCAGGGCCGCATCGACATCCTGCGCGCCGAGCTCGCCCGGCGGACGGATCCGGAGACGCCGGTGGTGGACCGGCTGTCGGAGATCCTCGCGGACGCCCCGTCCAGCCGCAGCGCCTCCGCCCGGCACGTCACGCTCGGCACCCCGCACGGGGAGGAGTACCGGCTGCTCGCGGCCGAGATGCTGTCCGACGTGGAGCTGTCGGACCTGGGCGCGCGGACCGACGAGGAACTGCACGAGGGCATGGCCCGGCTCGTGCGCTACGAACAGCAGGTCTCGCGCCGCCGCCAGCAGCTCCAGCGCACGGCGGACGGCTGCAGTACGGAGATCACCCGGCGCTACCGGGAGGGCGAGGCCCAGGTGGACGACCTGCTGGCCTGAGCGGGCCCGGACCGTACGCGGCGGCTCGGTACGCGGCGGCTCGGTGCGCGGTGGGTCCGTGGACAGCGGGTCCGTGGACGGCAGGGCCGTACGCACCGGAGAAAAACCTGGCGACGCGCCACGGCGGGGCGATTAGCGTGGGCCGCTATGAACGCTGACGTGGACGTAAACGCTGACGTGAACGTGGACGTCAGGCCGATCGCCGAATCCGAGATCCCCGAGTGGCTGCGGGCCCTGAACACCGGCTTCCTGCGCATGGAGACCCCGACCGAGGGCGATGTCGCCCAGTGCGCCGAGTACAGCGACACGGCCCGGATGCTGGGTGGGTTCGACACCGCCACCGGCCGGTGCGCGGCGACCCTCCGCTCCTTCTCGCAGGAACTGACCGTGCCGGGCGGGGCGTTCGTAGCGTCGAGCGCCGTCACGAACGTCGCCGTACTGCCCACGCACCGCCGGCGCGGACTGCTGACGCGGATGATGGCCGCCGAGCTGGCCGCCGCGAAGGCGCGCGGTGACGTGCTGTCGACGCTGATCGCCGCCGAGTACCCGATCTACGGGCGCCACGGGTACGGTCCCGCGACCTCCGTCTCGGAATGGGAGATCGACGTACCGCGCACCGGACTGGCCGGGCGGCGTCCGGCGTCCGGACCGGGCGGCGGTGTGGCCGCCGGGCGGATCGAGCTGGTGGACGAGGCGGTGGTCCGCAAGGTGGGCCCCGAGCTGCACGAGCGCCTGCGGGCGGTCACGCCCGGCGCGGTGAGCCGCGACGCGCGCTGGTGGCGGCTGGCCACCGGAGTGGAGGAGTGGTCGCACCGCCCGTTCAAGGAGAAGTTCAACGCCGTGTACCGGACGGCGGCGGGTGAGGTGACCGGTCTGGTCTCCTACGCCTCGGCCGATCACTGGACGGACGCGAAGGTCCCGCAGAACACCGTGCGGGTCCAGCAGTTGCTCGCGCTCACCCCCGACGCGGAGCGGGCGCTGTGGGAGTTCCTGTGCTCCATCGACTGGGTGCTCGCGGTCCGCACCGGCTTCCGCGCCCCCGACGACCTCGTCGCCCGGCTGCTGCCCGACGCCCGCGCCGCCCGCGTGGTGACCCACGCGGACTGGCTGTGGGTGCGGCTGCTGGACGTCGTACGGGCCCTGCGCGCGCGGACGTACGCGACGGAGGGGGTCCTCGTCCTGGAGGTCGAGGACCGGGACGGACTGGCGGACGGCCGCTACCGGCTGGACGCGGGCGCGGGGGACTGCGTACGGACGGACGAACCGGCCGACCTCCGCCTCGCCATAGGCACGTTGGGGTCGCTGTACCTCGGCGACGAGTCGGCGGTGCGGCTGGCCGCGCTCGGCGAGATCACCGTGGCGGCCGGGGCGCGGCCGGGCGTACTGGCGCTCGCGGACGCGGTGTTCCGTACGCCCCGGCGCCCGTGGTGCCCGGACGTCTTCTGAGGATGGGAAACATGACGACACCCTCGACGCCTTCGACACCCGCGACACCTGTAACGCCCTCAACTCCCGTGACTCCGGCGGCGCCCGCCACACCGGCGGAACCGGCGGAACCGGCCGCACCGGCGGCGCTGGTGGAACTCCTGCGTGCGGCGGGCTGCGTCTTCGCGGAGGAGGAGGCGGAGCTGCTGCGGGCCGCCGCCGAGGACGAGGGGCACCTGGCCCGGCTGGCGGCCCGGCGGGTGGCGGGCGAACCGCTGGAACACGTGGTCGGCTGGGCGCAGTTCTGCGGTCTGCGGATGGAGGTCGGCGAAGGGGCCTTCGTACCGCGCCGGCGCAGCGAGTTCCTGGCCCAGCAGGCGGTGGCGTCGGCCCGTCCCGGCGCGGTGGTCGTGGACCTGTGCTGCGGGGTGGGCGCGCTGGGCGCGGCGGTGGCCGCGCAGGTGCCCGGCGCCGAACTGCACGCCGCCGACATCGACCCGCTCGCGCTCGCGTACGCCCGGCGCAACGTGGCCGCGTACGGCGGGCAGGTCTGGGAGGGCGACCTGTACTCGGCCCTCCCGGCCGAGCTCCGGGGCCGCGTGGACGTCCTCGTGGTCAACGCCCCGTACGTCCCGACGTCCGAGATCGGCCTGCTTCCGGCGGAGGCCCGCGACCACGAGCCGCCCGCCTCCCTCGACGGCGGCGCGGACGGCCTGGACATCCACCGCCGGGTCGCGGCCGGCGCCCCGCCCTGGCTGGCGCCGGGCGGGCGGCTGCTGATCGAGACGAGCGCCCGCCAGTCCCCGGTCACGGCATCGGCCCTGGCGGCGGCCGGACTGTCCGTGCGGGCGGTGACCTCGGAGGAGTACTACGCGACGGTGGTCATCGCGACGGCGTAGCCGGCCGGGCGCCGGCCGGGCACCGCCCGCTCGCTCCCGGCTCTCCTCCCTCCGCCCCCTCCGCTCCCTCCGCCTCAGACGAAGAACTGTGCGCGGCTGAGGGAAACGAACACGGCGACGATGAGGACACCCCACAGCACCAGGGTGCCCACGAAAGCCCCGCCCACCGTCCAGGTCCCGGGGCGCCCCTTCGCACTGCCGCAGGCCCAGCCGGTCAGGGCCCCGAGGGCGGGCACGCCGGCGATCACCAGCGCGGCGTACTCCAGGCCCTGCTTCGTCCGGTGATTGCCCCGCCAGTCGGAGCCGCTCTTGTGCGCGAGGGCCTCCTGGGCGCTGTGGTACCAGAAGAGCACCGGGGGCAGCAGGAGCAGGACCGTCAGGACGAGGAGCACGACGGCCGTGCGCCGGTTCCCGGTCGTCGGTGCGGAGGAGTTGGTCACGCACCGATCTTGTCCCGGTGGCCGGTCCGGCACCATCCGTAGACGTACTCAGCTCGGGCTCTGGTTACGGGGGTTGCCGGGGTGCCGGGGTGCCGGGGTGCCGGGGTTACAGGGAGCGGGCGGCGCCGCCGTCGATGCGGATGGACTCGCCGTTGATGTACGCGGCGTCGTCGGACACGAGGAAGCGGGCGAGCTTGCCGATCTCCTCCGTGGTGGCGTACCGGCCGGCGGGGATCTCGGCGAGGAACTCCGGGTCCTCGGGCCAGCTCCTCGTCGAGGACGTCCTGGCGGCCCTCGGCCACCCCGTCCGGATCGGCATCCTGCGCGAACTCGCCGCCTCTGAGGGGGAGCGCACCTGCGGCAGCCTCCCGATGAGCGTCACCAAGGCCACCGCCACCTTCCACTGGCGCGTACTGTGCGAATCCGGGGTGACGCGCGAACACAAGGTCGGCCGCTACAGGGCCGTGGAGCTGCGCCGCGAAGACCTCGACGCCCGCTTCCCGGGACTCCTAGCCGCCGTCCTCGCCGCCACGCCGCCGACGCTCGACGCGGAGGGAACCGAGGAGACGACTTGATCACGGAGTACCAGCAGCAGCTGCGCGAGCGCTACATCGCCGCCGACGTTATGCGGGCCCCGGAGCCGTGGCGGTCGGTGACGGACCATAGGACTCCTGTGGGGGGTCTGCTCGGCATCGGCTTCGCCGTCCATCCCGACAGCGGGCACGACCTCGTCATGGTCGTGTCGCGTGACGGCCACGGCCTCTTCGACGCGGTCACCGGCGAGAAGATCGCCCGCGACCGGGATCCTGACCCCGACACCAGCACCCCCGACGCGTCACCGGACCTCACCTGCCCCGGGCTCGGCCCGATCGAGAGCACCCGGGTCCACATCGCCGGGCTCTTCGGCGGCGGCCTGCACAGCACCACACCGGACGGCTGGGCCCTGGACGTCGTCAGCCCCGAGTGGCCCCACGACCGGGCGATCCTGTCCGCCGACGGCGGAGCGCACCAAGGACCGGCAGGGGGGACGTGGTGGCACGTCTTCCACTCCGACTACTCGGAACTCCGCGCCGCCGGCTTCTCCCCCTCCGGCCTCACCCTGGCGGTCGCCACCAGCAGCGACCTCACCCTCTGGACCCGCCCTGAGTTCCACTCCGCCGACTGAGCGGACAGCGGCACGCCGGGCGAAGGGCGGCAGCGGCGGTCTGCGAGTTATTGCAAGCGGGTGCTTGCAATAGTTAGCAAGGTGCGGCAGGATCGGGGCATGGCATCGCTCAACGTCGGGAACCTCGGCGAATACCTGCGTGAGCAGAGGCGGCAGGCGCAGCTTTCGCTGCGGCAGCTGGCCGATGCGGCCGGGGTGTCGAACCCGTACCTCAGCCAGATCGAGCGCGGGCTGCGCAAGCCGAGCGCGGACATCCTCCAGCAGCTCGCCAAGGCGCTGCGGATCTCCGCCGAGACGCTGTACGTGCAGGCCGGAATCCTGGACGAACGGGACCGGGACGAGGTCGAGACGAGGGCCGTGATCCTCGCCGATCCGTCCATCGGTGAGCAGCAGAAGCAGGTGCTGCTCCAGATCTACGAGTCCTTCCGCAAGGAGAACGCCGCCGAGGCGGAGGCACGGGCGCGAGCCGATGCCGATGCCGCCGGCTCAGCCGACCCCGGTGTTACCGCCGATGGCGGCGGCACCACCGACGGCACCGATGCCCAGACGCACCACACGAACTGAGACTGTGATCCGGGAGGACCAGCACATGGCCATCGCCGATGACCTGAAGAAGACCCTCACCGACCCGACCCCGCTCTACTTCGCCGCCGGCACCGCCGACCTCGCCGTGCAGCAGGCCAAGAAGGTGCCCGGTCTCATCGAGCAGCTGCGCGCCGAGGCCCCCGCGCGCATCGAGGCCGTGCGCAACACCGACCCGAAGGTCGTCCAGGAGAAGGCCAAGGAGGCCCAGGAGGCGGTCAGCGCCAAGGTCGCCGAGGTGTTCGGGGCGATCGACGCGAAGAAGCTCGGCGAGACCGCCCAGGACCTGGCCCTGCGCGGGGTCGGCGTGGCCGCCGAGTACGCGGTCAAGGCCAAGGAGGCCTACGACAAGGTCGCCGAGCACGGTGAGCAGACCGTACGGGCCTGGCGCGGCGAGGTCTCCGAGGAGATCGTCGACATCGCCGTCGTCGTCGAGCCGGAGTCCGAGCCGAAGGCCCAGCCCGAGGCGAAGGCGAAGGCGGAGCCGGTCACCGAGCCGGCCGCCGCCGAGGCGAAGCCGGCGCCGAAGAAGGCCGCCGCGCGCAAGGCCCCGGCCAAGAAGGAAGCCGCGGCCGCGGCCGACGAGAGCTGAGCACGGGAGCTGAGCACGAGAGCTGAGTGCGAGAGCCGAGCACGACGGCTGAGCACGACGCGCTGAGTACGACGCGACGGACCGGGCACCCGAGGGGCGTCCGGTCCGTTGGTGTTTGCGAAGGCGGCTCTGCCGGTAGCTTGGAGGCAGGCGGCATCCGGCGTGCGAGGCGTGAGAAGGCGGTCAGACGATGTTGATGAACGGGTTCGACACCAGGGTGCTCCCGCTCCTCGGATACGCCATGCTCGGGCTCGCCGTCGCGGCCTTCGTGGTCGCGCTGCTGGCCCGCGAGGACGCGTACCGCGCGGCCGACAAGCAGACCAAGACCTTCTGGCTGGTCATCCTCGGCGTCACCGTCCTCGTGGACTTCTTCCTCGGGATGCTCTTCCTGGAGATCGCCGGCCTGGTCGCCAGCATCGTCTTCTTCGTCGACGTGCGCCCCGCGCTCAAGCAGGTCTCGGGCGGTGGCGGCCGGCGCAGCGGCGGCAGCAGCAGCGACGGGCCGTACGGGCCCTACAACGGCGGTCGTTAGCGGTTCGGCGCCGGCTGTGGTGGAGGGCCGGGGCGGGTTCCCCGGCCTCAGCCTTCGGCGCGCGAGAGCAGGACGACGGCGACGTCGTCGGTCAGCTCCCCGCCGTTGAGGCGGCGGGCTTCGGTGACCGCGGCTTCCAACAGGCCTTCGCCGCTCAGCCCCGAGTCCAGATGGCGGTTGATCATCTCGACCATTCCGTCCTGTCCGAGGCGTTCCCTGCCGGGGCCGATCCGGCCCTCGATCAGGCCGTCGGTGTACAGCATCAGGCTCCACGTGCCGCCCAGCTCGACCTGGCGGCGGGGCCAGCGGGCCCGGGGCAGCAAGCCGAGCGCCGGACCGCTGTCCTCGTACGGGAGGAGTCGCGCGGGGCGGCCCGGCCTGGAGATCAGCGGCGCCGGATGGCCCGCCAGGCACAGGCCCGCGCGGCGTCCGTCCGGGGCGATGTCCACCGTGCAGAGCGTCGCGAAGATCTCCTCGCAGGGACGCTCGACTTCGAGGACCTCTTGGAGGGTGGCGAGCAGGTCGTCTCCGCACAGCCCGGCCAGGGTCAGCGCACGCCAGGCGATGCGCAGCTCGACGCCGAGGGCGGCCTCGTCCGGGCCGTGGCCGCAGACGTCGCCGATCATCGCGTGGACGGTGCCGTCGGGGGTGCGGACGGTGTCGTAGAAGTCCCCGCCGAGGAGGGCTCGGCTGCGGCCGGGGCGGTAGCGCGCGGCGAAACGGAGGTCGGAGCCCTCCAGGAGCGGGTGCGGGAGCAGTCCGCGCTCCAGGCGGGCGTTCTCCTGGGCCCGCAGTTTCGATTCTGCAAGCTTGTACTGGGCGATGTCCGCCCGCTTTCTCTCCACCGCGTAGCGGATGGCGCGGCTCAGCAGCCGCCCGTCGAGCTCGTCGCGGAACAGGAAGTCCTGGGCTCCCACGCGCACGGCGTCCGCGGCGCGCTCCGCGTCGGCCTCGGAGGTGAGCACGAGGACGGCATGCCCTGGTGCGATACGGAGCACCTGGCGCAGGGCGGCGAGCGGATCGGCGGGGTCGCCGGAACCGGCCGCGCCGGCCGCCGAGCCGACCGAGCCGTGCGGGAGTGCGAGGTCGAGCAGCACGCAGTTCACGTCGGGCGTGAGCAGGCGGGCGGCCTCGGTGAGGTTGCGGGCACTGCGCAGCCGGATGCGGTGGCCGTCGGCGTCGAGTATCTCGGGCACGGTGAGGCCGCCGGCCGGGTCGTCCTCGATCACCAGGAGGGTGAGCGAGGCCTGGCCGTACAGGCTCCCCGATCCGCTCTCGGCGGCCGTCACGTCCCTCTGCCTCGGCAAGGGGGCGGGCGGGGGTACGGGTGCGGGCATCGTCTCCGGTTCCTTCCCGACCCTCGGGGGTGCGCTCGTCCGGGGCGACCCTAGCGGGCGGGTGGTGCGAGCGGAATGCCGGGCCTGGCGGGTGGCTCCGTCATATGCCGTTATCGCGGGGGAAAGCCCGCGCCCTCGATGACCAACGTCACGGCGGCGGGGCGCGGCGTCCCGCCCACCGAGATGTCCGCCTGGCCGGCCGGTGGCCCCGGGCCGGAGCCCCGACGCGTGCCGGATCCGGAGCAGAGGCTTCCGGCCGGAGCCGAGGCTTCCGGCCGGAGCTGCGGATCCCGGGAGCCCGGGAGCCTTCGGCCCCGGAGCCCGCAGCCGTGCCCCGCCCTCGTCCCGCCCCCGCCTACGCGTCCGGCCGGACCACCGCCTTGATGGGCATCGAGCCCGCGCCCGCCAGGGTGACGTTGCGGCCCGGACGCGGAGCGTGGATGATCGCGCCGTCCCCGACGTACAACCCGACGTGGCTGGCGTCGTCGAAGTAGATGATCAGGTCGCCCGGACGCATGTCCTTGATCGCGACCTTCGGCAGCCGCAGCTGCTCCTGGGACGTGCGCGGGATCGCCTTGCCCGCCGCCCGCCAGGCCTGCGAGGTCAGGCCGGAGCAGTCGAAGGTATCCGGCCCCTCCGCACCCCACACGTACGCCTTGCCGATCTGCGCCGTCGCGAACCGCACGGCCTTCCTGCCGGCTTCCGAGCTCGCCGAGCCCGTGGATTCCTTCAGCGCGCCCGTCGACAGCCACGCCGTCTGAGCCTTGTACTGCGCTTCCTGCTCCAGCTGCATCAGCTTGGCCTTCTGCTCGGCCTCCAGCTTGCTCTCCAGCTCCTCCGCGGCCTTGATCTTCTCCTCGATCTGCTTCTTCGAGCCCTCCTGCTTGAGCCGGTTGGCCTCCAGCAGCTCCCAGTGCGCGCTCGCGTCCTTCGCGTACTGCTGCAAGTCGCTCTGGGTCCGGTTCAGTTCGGAGAGCAGGTCCGAGGCGGCCTTCTCGCCCTGGCGCAGCCGGTCCGCCCCGTCCAGGAACTGCGTCGGGTTGTTGCTCATGGCCAGCTGCGCGCCCGGCGGCAGCCCGCCCGACCGGTACTGGGCGCGCGCGGCCGCGCCCGCGCGGCTCTTGAGGCCCGTGATCCGGTCCTTGCCGGCGACGACCAGGTTGGCGATCTGGACGATCTTCGCGGACTGGGTCCTGGTCTCGCTCTCCGCCAAGTTGTACGCGTCCGTGGCCGCGCCGGCCGCGCGGTAGAGGTCCTCTATTTCTTTGCGGACCTGCTCCAGAGACTTGCCCACCGGGGGCTCGGGCGCCGCGAACGCGGTGCCGACCGCGAAGCCGGGCGCGGTCAGAAGTGCCGTCGCGCATAGCAGTGTCAGGGCGATCGAACCCCGCCGTCGTGTCCCCATGGTCCCCCCAGGCACCTGATTGATTATCCGTCAGTAACTTGTCATTGCCTTCGGGATGGTGCCACGAGTAGGTGAATTCCAACACCCTTGTGGATATCCACCCGATCCGTCCCCCACGACCCCCTCATCCCCCAGGTCTCAACGCGTCCCACCGCACCGTCAGTTCCCCCTGACGCCACCGCACCGGCCCGTCCGCCAGCGGCCAGTCCGCGGCCAGCGCCCGCGCCGTCCGGATCCAGCGCTGCCGCGCCCCGTACGAGGCGTAGGGCGCCGCGGCCGCCCACGCCCGGTCGAAGTCCCGCAGGAACGCGTGCACCGGCTCGCCGGGAACGTTGCGGTGGATCAGCGCCTTGGGCAGCCGCTCCGCCAGGTCCGACGGGCGCTCCAGGGAGCCCAGCCGGGTAGCGAAGGTCACCGTGCGCGCCCCTTCGGGCCCCAGTGCGACCCATACGTGCCGCCGCCCGATCTCGTCGCAGGTCCCCTCCACCAGCAGCCCGTCCGGGGACAGCCGGGAACACAACCGCTCCCAGACCTCCGCGACCTGCTCCTCGTCGTACTGGCGCAGCACGTTCGCCGCGCGGATCAGCGCCGGCCGGACCCCGCCCTCCAGCGGCACCTCGAAGCCGCCGTGCCGGAAGCTCAGGCCCTCCCGCTCGTACGGCTTCGCGCCCGCGACCCGCGCCGGTTCGATCTCGATGCCCACCACCCGCACCGCCGGAGCCGCCTCCCGCAGCCGCGCCAGCAGCTCCACCGCGGTCCAGGGCGCGGCCCCGTAGCCGAGGTCCACCGCCACGGGCGCGTCCGCGCGCCGCAGGACCGCCCCGTGCGTCGCCGCGATCCAGCGGTCCATGCGGCGCAAGCGGTTCGGGTTCGTCGTCCCGCGGGTCACCGTGCCGACGGGGCGACGTGGGGGAGGGGTGGAGCGGGAGGCCATGAGCAGAGAGTAAGCGGAGGACTCCCACCCGATAAAAATCCGGCAAACACCGCAGGAAAGCCCCCGCCCCCGGAATGCGGGACGCGGCCGACCGGGTTGCACTCCTAGAAGAGCGCCGACCGCGCTCCCCGCGCCATGCCGTCCGAGCGAGAGGAACTGCTCCCTTGAGCCAGTACGTGTCCCGCCTCGGCGGCCGGATCGCCGCGGCCGCGGGCCGCTCCGCCACCCGCCACGACCCGCCGCGCCTGCGCATGCCCGCCGTCGGCGGCCACCGCAAGCCGCGCCGCGTCGCCATGCTGAGCGTCCACACCTCGCCGCTGCACCAGCCGGGCACCGGCGACGCCGGCGGCATGAACGTGTACATCGTCGAGCTCGCCAAGCGCCTCGCCGCGATCAACATCGAGGTCGAGATCTTCACCCGGGCCACCACCGGCGGCCTGCCGCCCGTGGTCGAGCTCGCGCCCGGAGTCCTGGTACGGCACGTGGACGCGGGCCCGTACGAGGGCCTAGCCAAGGAGGAGCTGCCGGCCCAGCTGTGCGCCTTCACCCACGGCGTCATGCAGGCCTGGGCAGGCCACCGCCCCGGCTACTACGACCTCGTCCACTCCCACTACTGGCTCTCCGGCCACGTCGGCTGGCTCGCCGCCGAACGCTGGGGCGTCCCCCTCGTGCACGCCATGCACACCATGGCCAAGGTCAAGAACGCGGCCCTCGCCGAGGGCGACACCCCCGAGCCCGCCGCCCGCGTCATCGGCGAGACGCAGATCGTCGCCGCCGCCGACCGCCTCATCGCGAACACCGCCGAGGAAGCCGACGAGCTCGTCATCCACTACGAGGCCGACCCCGCCAAGGTCGCCGTCGTCCACCCCGGCGTGAACCTCGACCGCTTCGCCGTCGCCGACGGCCGGGCCGCCGCCCGCGCCCGCCTCGGGCTGCCGCGGGACGCCGTCATCCCCCTCTTCGCGGGCCGCATCCAGCCGCTCAAGGCTCCCGACATCCTGCTGCGGGCCGTCGCGGAGCTGGTGGACCGGGATCCGGCGCTGCGCTCCCGGCTGTTCGTACCCGTCGTCGGCGGGCCCAGCGGCAGCGGGCTCGCGAAGCCGGAGGGGCTGCAGAAGCTGGCCGCGAAGCTCGGCATCGCCGACCTCGTGCACTTCCACCCGCCGGTGGCGCAGGACGCCCTCGCGGACTGGTTCCGGGCGGCGTCCGTACTGGTCATGCCCTCGTACAGCGAGTCCTTCGGGCTCGTCGCCATAGAGGCCCAGGCCGCCGGCACCCCCGTACTGGCCGCCGCCGTCGGCGGGCTGCCGGTCGCCGTCAACGACGGGGTGACGGGCATCCTCGTACCCGGCCACGCCCCGGTGGACTACGCCCGCGAGCTACGGCGCTTCGTGGACGACCCGGCGCTCTCGGAGCGGATGGGTGCGGCCGCGGCCCGGCACGCGCAGTTCTTCGGCTGGGACACCGCGGCGAGCGGCACGGCGGACGTGTACACCGCGGCGATGTTCGACCACCGCCGTCGCGTACGCTCCCACCATGGCTGACGCCCAGGACAAGACCGACGCGAGCACCGCCGAGATCATCGAGGCAGTCCTCACCGGCGCGGAGCTGGGCTGGGAGAGCCCCTCGCCGGGCACCTACGTAGTCCAGCTCCCCGGCACCCGCAAGCTGAGCACCACCTGCTCGCTCAAGGCCGGCAAGCACTCCCTGTCGGTCAACGCCTTCGTGATCCGCCACCCCGACGAGAACGAAGCGGCCGTCCACCGCTGGCTGCTGGAGCGCAACCTCAAGCTCTACGGCATGGCCTACGCGGTCGACGCGCTCGGCGACGTCTACCTGACGGCCCGCCTCCCCCTCTCCGTGATCACCCCGGAGGACCTGGACCGACTGCTCGGGACGGTCCTGGAGGCGGCGGACGGCGCGTTCAACACGCTGCTGGAACTGGGCTTCGCGAGCGCGATCCGGCGGGAGTACGAATGGCGGGTCTCGCGCGGCGAGTCCACCCGCAACCTCGACGCGTTCAAGCACCTGACGCAGCCGTCCTGACGCGGTCGACGTGACGCCGCCGTCGTGACGCGCGCGTCTGACGCGGGCGTCTGACGCGGCCGTCGTGAGACCCGGCCCGCCGCCGGGCCGGTTCTCACGACGACCGCCTACACCACCTCGGCGGCCGCGGGCTTCACCACGAGAACCGGGGCGAGCGCGGCCGGGGCCCCGTCACCGTCGGAGAGCCCCCGCATCAGCAGCCAGTACCCCAGCGCCGCCACCATGCCCAGGACCGCCATCGAGGTCCACAGCCACCCCGCGCCGTAGTGCTGGATCACGAAGCCCGCCATCAGCGGAGCGACCAGCGAGGCCACCGCCCACGACAGCGTGTACATGCCCTGGTAGCGGCCGCGCCCGTGCACCGGGGAGAGCCGCGCGACCAGCCCCATCTGGGTCGGCGAGTTGATGATCTCGGCCAGCGTCCACACGCAGACGGTCAGCGCCAGGCTCCACACCGAACCGCCGAAGGCCGTCAGCGCGAACCCGTACCCCGCCAGCAGCGCCGAGACGACCAGCAGCTTCTGCGGGTCCCGGCGTTCGATGAGACGCGTGACCGGGATCTGCAGCAGCACGATCAGCAGCCCGTTGACGGCGATGACCAGGCCGAATTCGGCTGTGGAGAAGCCGGCCGCACCCATCGCGAGCGGCAGCCCGAAGGACCCCTGCATGAAGATCAGCGAGATCAGGAAGGACAGCCCGACCACACCCATGAACCGGCCGTCCCGCAACACCGTCCCCAGCCCGATCTCCGGCTCGGCGGCCGCCTTCTCCGCCTCGGTCCGCACGGGCCGCGACTCCGGCAGCTTGATGTACACGAGCACCGCGCAGGCCAGCGTCAGGGCAGCCTCGCCGAGGAACCCGGCGAGGTAGCTGTACTCGGCGATGAAGCCCGCCACCATCGAGCTCACGGCGAAGCCGAGGTTGATGGCCCAGTAGTTCAGCGCGAACGCCCGTACCCGGTCCTCGGGACGGACGATGTCCGCCATCATCGCCTGCACCGCCGGGCGCGAGGCGTTCGAGGTCATGCCGACCAGCATCGCCACCACGGCGATCGCCGCCGGGTGCTCCATGAAGCCGAGCAGCGCCACCGCGAACGCGGTCGAGGCCTGCGCCGCGACCAGCGTGGGCCGCCGGCCGAGCCGGTCCGTCAGCACGCCCGCGACCACCGACGAGACCACACCGCCGAGGCCGTGGAGGGCGACCACGAGCCCCACGAACGAGGCCGAATAGCCCCGCTCCAGCGTCAGGTACAAGGTCATGAACGTGGCGACGAAGGCCCCGAGCCGGTTGACCAGCGTGCTCGTCCAGAGCCACCAGAACTCGCGCGGCAGGCCCGACACGCTCTCCTGAGCGGCCCGTCTCAAACTGGCAACGGACATACGGAATCCCCCCGGCGATGTAAGCGTCCCTCTTGTAGTGCGCACCCTACGGATGCGGGGCCCGCAGAGCCACTGGATTGACGGCTGCCGTCAATCGGGGGCCGTCCACACCCCGTCCACACCTCGTCCACACCGCGCGCGAGCGCCCGGGCGCGTCCATTAGGCTCGTACGCATGGCCGACGCACCGTACAAGCTGATCCTCCTCCGCCACGGCGAGAGCGAATGGAACGCGAAGAACCTGTTCACCGGCTGGGTGGACGTCAATCTCAACGAGAAGGGCGAGAAGGAGGCGGTCCGCGGCGGTGAGCTGCTCAAGGACGCCGGCCTGCTCCCCGACGTCGTGCACACCTCGCTCCAGAAGCGCGCGATCCGCACCGCGCAGATGGCGCTCGAGGCCGCCGACCGCCACTGGATCCCCGTCCACCGCTCCTGGCGCCTGAACGAGCGCCACTACGGCGCCCTCCAGGGCAAGGACAAGGCCCAGACCCTCGCCGAGTTCGGCGAAGAGCAGTTCATGCTGTGGCGCCGCTCGTACGACACCCCGCCGCCGGAGCTCGAAGACGGTACGGAGTTCTCCCAGTCCGAGGACCCGCGCTACGCCTCCATCCCGCCGGAGCTGCGCCCGCGCACCGAGTGCCTCAAGGACGTCGTCGTCCGCATGCTGCCGTACTGGTACGACGCGATCGTCCCGGACCTGCTCGACGGCCACACCGTCCTGGTCGCCGCGCACGGCAACTCCCTGCGTGCGCTGGTCAAGCACCTCGACGGCGTCTCCGACGCCGACATCGCGGGCCTGAACATCCCGACCGGCATCCCGCTCGCGTACGAGCTCGACGCCTCCTTCAAGCCCCTCAACCCGGGCGGCACCTACCTCGACCCGGCCGCCGCGGCGGCCGCCATCGAGGCGGTCAAGAACCAGGGCAAGAAGTAACCCTGACGTACGAAAGAGCCCCTCACCTGCTGGCTCTCAGCGGGTGAGGGGCTTTCTGTCGCTTCTGGGCCGTCTGTGGGCCGTGCTACAGCCGCTTGAACGAGAGCTGAAGCGCCACGAGGAGTGCGACAGGTGCGACCAGTTCGGTCGGAGCGCCGGCCGAACTAGCCAAGGCCGCGCCACCTGTGCCGAGGAGTACGAGCGGGAGTTCCCTTACTCGGACGTCGATCCTCAGCCCACGCTGTGAGAACATGGATACCTTCCGTTGAGCGGTCAGTTCTGCTGGATTCAGGACAAAATGGACGCGGAAATGGAACGTAAGGCCGCCTCCTGCCAGAGGCGGCCTTTTCCACGTTTGAAACTGTACTCACAGCCTGATAGGACCCGCAAATTCCCTGGTGAATGGCCGCGCGTTGCCTAAATGGCGTCAGTGTTCGTGAGTCTCGATGAGCGTCGGTGGGTGTCGATGAGCCTTGGTGAGCCTGGGTGAGTCGGTCCTGGGTGCAGGGCCTGGCCTGGGGGGTGGCGAAGCCTTGCATAAGCTGGCGCACCCTGGCGAAGGGTGGCGGTTAGTCACGGGGACCAGGGGGTCGTGGTGCTTGAATTTCGAGCATTGCGCGCCTCATTTCCGAGCTCAATTCCCCTCCGGTTAGTGTCCGCGTTAGTGCTTGCGATTCGTCTTGTGGTTAGTGGTAAACCGCTGATATCGCTTGCATCGTTCGCCTACTGCTGGTGGGCATCAGATGTGCGTATACCCGGAGGGTGAGGCCCGGATCTGTGTGACCTAAGTATTCGGCCAGGGCTTTGACGTTCTCTCCGGCGTCCAGCAGGACCGAGGCATAGAAGTGCCGCAGAGCGTGCATCCCGTGCTCCCTGGCGGAGGCGTAGGTCTGTTCGCCCTGCTTGCGGGCGGGGATCACGCCAGCGGCGGCGAGGGCAGGCTTCCACTCGTCGCTGTTGAACATGTTCCGCCAGATGTGGTTGCCCATGGGTGCGGTGAACAGCAGTCTTTTCGTGACCAGCTCTCCTGCCTGCGTCCCCCACGGCAGGGTCACGGGCACCGGGGGCACGCCTTGATGTGCGCGCGTAGTGCGTCGGCGACGGGCGCAGGCAGGGGCACGTCTCGGAGATTGCCTCCCTCTGGCAAGGCGAAGACGGCCTTACTCCGGCTCAGCTTGAGCTGCTGGATCACGTGGACGGTGTTGTTCTTGAAGTCGATCGCATCCACGTCGATCCCGAAGATCTCGCCCTGTCGAAGACCGCATCCGGCCCCCAGGTCCACAGCGGCGCGATACCGCGCGGGCAGAGCGGCCCTTACGGCGAAGACCCGCTCAGCGGTCCATGGGCCAACCCGTTTGGCCTCAACGGTCGGAGCCTTCACGGACCGAGCCGCACAGGGGTTCTTGGCCAGCAGGGTGTCATCGACCGCAGCGTTCAGCACGCTCCGCACGTTGGAGTAGATGACCCTCGCGTACGACCCGGTGACGCCGGCCGCCTTGAGGTCGGCCACCCAGTCCCGGATGTGCGCGAGCTGGAAGGACGCTAGCGGCCGCGTTCCCAGGTAGGGGAACGCATGTAGCCGGAGCTGCGACTCCATGGAGAAGCCGGTGTTCGGGTCGGCGCCGTGGTTGCCGAGCCAGCGTTCCGCGTACTGCTGGAACGTGATGCGGCTGGCCTTAGGGTCGATGTACGCCCCGCGGCTCATGTCGGCCTCGATGTGGGTCAGCCACTGCTCAGCCAGGCGCTTCTGGCGGTCCGGGAAGGACTTGCTCTTCTCGGTACCGTCCGGGCCGATGTACCGGGCCCGGTACCGCAGCCCTGAGCCGTAGCGCTCGGTCTTGACCCGTACGGGGCGGCCGGTTGGACCCGGCTCGGTCTTGTACCAGCGGTCTTGGATGTGTCCGGCCATCAGGCAGCCGCCTCCTTGTCCATGAGCGAGGCGACCCAGGTGCGTACGTCCTCGGGGTCGAAACGGAGATGGACGCCGACGCGGAAGCCCTTCGGGCCGGTCAGCTTTCGACGCCACTGGTAGACGGTCTCCAGCGGAACCCCGAGCAGGTCGGCCAGGTCGACCGGGGTCAGATATCGCTCAGGCAGTGCGCGAGCCATGGTCACCACGACCCGCTGATGTCGGCGGCTTCGAGTTCGGCGCGGATCTTTCGGGCGATGTCGCGGTTGGTTTTGATGTCGTTGGCGATGGTGGCGCGAGCCAGGATTCGCCGGGGGTGTGGCCGTGGCCGGCGTAGGTCCAGTGGGCGAGGACGAGCGTGGTCCCTTCCCTGTGGTCGTCGGGGTCGGGTAGGCCGCGTTCGCGTCGTTCCTGGGCGGCGCGGGTCTGGCGGAGGGCGCCGAGGGTGGTGGAGTAGGCGCGGGATTTGGTGGAGAAGTGGCCGCGGAAGCCGAGCATGTGCGACCAGTGGGCCAGGAGCCGTTCGGGGTAGGCGTCGTCCAAGTGCCAGCAGGCTTCGATCAGGCGTCGGGTGTGGGCGGGTAGCAGGAGCTTGTCGAGCTCTGCCAGCTCTCCGATGCGGCGGTCGGTGGTGCCGGTGGTCTCGGCGGCCTTGGTCGCGTACTTCGCGACGTAGGAGGCCACCGCAGCTTCGGTCAGCTCCTCGTGTCCGAGGCCGCCGATGGGTTGGACGTCCACCTGTGTGCCCCACCTCAGGGACCGGGTGGGATGGGTGCCAGAGGAGGGGACGGTGAGGGCAACTCGGCCGGCGGCGGCCCGGATCGAGTCATCGAGTAGACCGACCGACGCCCACGACGGCGGAGGGACGTCCGGCCCGTTGGATCCGTCGAGGCGCACGACGGTGTGGAAGTGGATCGCGCCGCGCTTCTGGAACTCGGCGACCTTGCCGGAGGAAACCCGGCACGACTCCTTCAAGGCTGTCTGCGTGATCCCGGCGCGGGCGGCGATCTCCCGGCGGAGGTAGATGGTGAAGCGTTGCCAGAGCTGTCCGGCGTAGTTGTTCCACAGAACCGCGCCCGCGTAGTCGTACCGCTCCGGATCCAGGGCCGTGCCGAGGGCCGGGTCCGTCTCGTCGTGGGTGGTGCCGCAACGGCATTGGCCGGAGGCAGGTCGGTTGTGGACCGGGCCGAAGGATGGGGCGGTCAGGGTGGCGAACACCCTCGGGTGATCCCGCACGGTCACTGGGACGTGCTTGGCCTCGTCGCCGGTGCTCCCGGCGCGGATGAGGTGGTATGTGTCTCCGGCGTAGGTCCAGGCGCAGGAGGGACAGCGGGAGGCTCGGCGGTTGCCGCAGGCGACCCGAAGGCGGCCTCCCGGCTCGTCGGCGGTTGAGTACGAGTACAGGACATCCCCGGTCCGCCGCTCGCGGGTGACGGTCGAGCCAGTCAGGTGGATCGGGTCGGAGCAGCCCCCCCGTCCGGCGGACCTGTTCCTGCCAGCGATCGAAGCCGGGACTTGAGGCGACCCGAAGAAGATCCGCGAGGGTGAGCGGGTCGATACCCAGGGAGGCCGCAGCACCCGCTCCGCGCGCGCTGCGCCGACGCCCGCCCCTGCAAGGCGGGTAGGCCCAAGGGCATGAGTCGATCCCCACGGGGGCCGGTGGTGCCATCGGGCACGGACATGCCTCCGGCGGGGGCGCTCCGACTCCGGGATGGAGGGGCGCCGTTGGCGGGTGCCGGCCGGGTGGGGCTGATGTGGGGAGCTCCCATCCCGTCTGCCATCGACCCAGGCAAGCCGAGCAGACACGGGCCCTGGCGTCCAGGTCGTTCGTACAGTGGCGCGCTCCACCTGGACGCCAGGACCCGCGTCCGCTCCACATGCGTGTGGGTCGACGGCAGACGGGATGGGAGCCGTCGTGGGTAGAGGTAGTGGTCAAGTGACGCACGGCTGTGGCTACCCAAAGCTGTTTCGTCGGATTCCTAGGCGTGAGCCGGAGGCATCTTGCCAACCACCTCATCTTGCGCACGGCGGATCGCTAGCGTGCCGGTATGGCAGAGACAAATGACGGCTGGCAGACCATCTATGGCGCACTGGATAGCTCTACCCTGCTCGCCCTGCTTCCTGTCCTGAAGGAAGGCAGAGAGAAGGCCCTGGAGATGATGAAGCTGGAGGAGCGTAGCCACGAGCAGTCGGAGGGTGCTGATGCCTATTCTGCGGAGCTGTGGGGTGAAGCGCTGGCCGCCTTCGACGCTCGCATCGCCCCTGACAATCCTGCCCGGGAGAAGCTCGTAGAGCTTCGGGACAAGGTGCAGCAAGTACTAGGCGAACAGGTAGCCCGGACCAATGAGGGTAAGCGCGATACCCGCGTCCAGACGTTCCTGTGGGCTCATCAGCAGCGCGAGCTCTGGATCAAGCAAGAGCTCGCTCGCCGTAGCCTCTTGCCGACGTTCTGACCGGCGTTTTCCAGGGGCAGTCGGTGGCATGACCGTGACCAGGCGGGGCCGTCTCTGGGCCGTGGGACGGCGACCAAGGGGGGCCGAGGGTGGCAACCGCTGACCGCCCGACCGCAGGCCAGAGTGGGTTTACCCGGCAAAGCCCCAGGCCGGAACAACAACCAGGGCAAGAAGTAGCCTTCCGACGAAGAAGCCCCACGCCCGCGGCTCGGCCGCGGGCGGGGGGCTTCTCGTCGTCCCGGGCCGGTGCCTGACCTGGGCACGGCCGGTGGGCGGCGGACGGGGCGGTCTCAGTCGTCGAGCAGTCGCCAGGTGGTGAGGGCGATCCCGGCCCGGGTCAGGCCGGTGGGGGTGGTGAGGTCGATGGCCAGGGTCTTCGCGATCTGCTCGATCCGGCGGGCGATGCTGCTGTGGTGCAGGTGGAGGAGTTCGGCGGCCCGGCGCAGCGAGCCCGTGGCGCAGTAGGCGTCCAGGGTTTCCAGGTCGTCCGGGCTGTCGGCCATGCGGGCGATCGCGGCCACGTCGGCGTTGTCCCGCGCGGCGTCCCGGGGAATCTCGGCCAGGAGCGCCAGCGCGCCCAGGCCGCTGTGGCGGATGACGGGTTCGCGGGGGGTGGTGAAGCGGAGGGCGGTGCGGGCCTCGCGCCAGGACCGGTCGGGGCTCGTGGCGGCGCCGATGCCCGCGCGGACACCTGCCGGGAACCGGGCCGGGTCCACGGTGGCGGCCAGGATGACACCCACGTCGGCGAGCGGTGCTGCCTTCACCGGGCGGCCCGGGCAGACGAGGGCGCCGATCCGGTCGAGCGGCAGCCGGGACCGTACGGCGACCACGCGGACCGGCAGGCCGGCGGCGAAACCCAGGAGGCGCAAAGCGCGGGCCCGGGCCGCCTCGTCGCCGTCGGAGCTGATCGCCAGCTCGACGAGGGCGGGGTCGGCCATGGTGGTGCGGGCCGGGCCGTACCGCTCGGCGACGGCCGCGGAGGCGAGGGCGAGCCGGTCCAGGAGCACTTCGTCGAGCGGATTCGCCGGGCCGGACCGCTCCAGCCACACGGTGCCGATCTCCTCCTCGTCGAGCGTGACCGGCACGGTGGTGGACGCGGGCGCCGGCGGGGCGGACACCTCCGTGCCCTCGGGCGAGATGCGGATCGTCCGCCCCGTGCCGTGGATCCGGATCCCGGCCACGCACTCGGCCAGGCCCGCCGAGGCCCGCGCGAGCGCGGGGAGATCCACCCGTCGGCGCATCAGCGTGTCGTAGAACGCGACGATGCGGATCGCGCCGTCGACGTACGAATCCAGTCCCGACAGCCGTACCGCCAGTGCCTCCATACCTGAAGGATAGGAGGGACGCAGGAGGGGCGGGAGCGCCGATCGGCGCGCAAGCGGCTCCGTACGGGCGACAGTTGGCGGATGACCCCCTCGGGCGGCGGCCGTGAGGATGGCCGTCATGGATCCCGAACTCGAAGCATTCATCCCGTTCCTCCCCGAGACCGACCTGACGGACCCGGTCACCGCCCGCAAGAACTACGCCGCGCTGGCCGCGTCGAGGCCGCCGCCGGACTTCGCGGACCTGGAGATCGAGGACCGCACGGTGCCCGCCGATCCGCCCGTGCCCGTACGGATCTACCGCCCGCACCGGGCACAGGGCGCCATCGTCTGGCTCCGCGGCGGCGGGCTCGTCATGGGCGACCTGGACACCGAGCACCCCTGGGCCGCCCGGGTCGCCGACAGCTCCGGCGCGGTGGTGATCTCGGTGGACTACCGGGCGGCCCCCGAGCACCGCTTCCCGGCCGCCCTGGACGATGCCTACGCCGTACTGGTCTGGGCGGCCGCGCACGCTGCCGAACTGGGCGTCGACCCCGACCGGATCGCGGTCGGCGGCCACAGCGCCGGCGCGGGGCTCGCGGCCGCGGTGGCCTTGCGGGCGCGTGACCAGCGGGGACCGGCGATCCGCTGCCAGCTGCTCAACGAGGCCGGCCTCGACGACCGCCAGGAGACGTGGTCACAACGGCACTTCACCGAGACGCCCTGGCTCGACCGCGACAAGGTCACACAGTCCTGGCGCCATTACCTGGGCTCCCGGCCCGCCACCGCCTACGCCGCCCCGGCCCGAGCCGCCGACCTCTCCGGCCTGCCCCCCGCCTACATCGCCACCGCGGAGTTCGACCCGAACCGCGACGAGGACATCACCTACGCCATGCGCCTGCTCCAGGCCGGCGTACCGGTCGAACTGCACCAGTACCCCGGCACCTTCCACGGATCGCAGGCGATCCTGTCCGCCGCCGTCTCCCAGCGGCAGAACGCCGACCTCACCGCGGCCCTGCGCCGCGCGCTCGCCGAGTGAGCCGTCCCGCCCCGCGGGCCGTCGAGCCGTCGAGCCGTCGGGCCGTCACCGCCCCCGTCGTCCACCCATTGATCACGAAAGGACGGATGTCTTGAAGATCCGACTGGTGTTGAGTACGAGCCTGGCCGCGCTGATCGCCTGTACGGGCATGGCGGCGCCGACGCGGGCGCCCGCGGAGCTGAAGTCCGCCCTGGACGGTGTCCACCGCGCGGGGGTGCCGGGGGTGTACGCCGAGGTGCGCGATGCCGGCCGGACCTGGCGCGGCGCTTCCGGGGTCGCCGACGTGAAGACCGGCCGTCCCGTCAGGTCCGACATGCGCCAGCGCGTCGGCAGCGTCACCAAGACCTTCACCGCCGCCGCGGTCATGCAGCAGGTGGAGCAGGGCCGGATCGAGCTCGACGCACCGATCGGCGGCTACCTGCCGCAGCTGGTGCCGGGCGAGCGGGGCAGGAAGATCACGGTGCGGATGCTGCTCAACAACACCAGCGGGATCCCCGACTACATCCGCTACGCGTTCCCTTCGCTGGCGGACGCGTCACCCGCGAGCCTGGACGACAACCGGTTCAGGCAGTTCCGCCCGGCCGAGCTGATCGAGATGGGGCTCGCGGCGCCTCCCGCGGGCGAGCCCGGAGCCACTCCGGGCGTGTATTCCAACTCCAACTACCTGCTCCTCGGCCAACTCCTGGAGCAGGTGACCGGCACCCCGGCGCAGGAGTACATCACCCGGAACGTCATCGAGCGCGCCGGGCTCCGGCACACCGGCTTTCCGGACGGACCGCGCATCGAGGGACCGCACTCGCGGATGTACGAGGCGCTGTGGGGAGTGATGGACCCGCCGCGCGACTACAGCGTCTACAACATGTCCTGGACGGGGACGGGGGCCGCTCTCGTCTCGACCATGGAGGATCTCAACCGTTTCTACGGGAAGCTGCTCGACGGCGAGATCGTCAGCCGCTCCTCGCTGGCGCAGATGCAGCGCACGGTCCCGGTCGTCGCCCTGGACGGATCGACCATTGAGTACGGGCTCGGCCTGCACAAGGTCGAGACCCAGGGCTGCGGCACCTTCTGGGGCCACGACGGCACGGTCTGGGGGGCCGGAACGATCTCCCTGACCCGGGCCGACGGCAAGCGCCAGATGTCCGTCGCGGTCAACCTCCAGCGGTGGAACGAGCCGGACTCCTCCGGGAATCCGCAGCCCCACCCCATCGACGACGCGCTGAAGACGCTGTACCGGCAAGCGATGTGCGGCAGCGGTAGCGGCAGCGCTGGAGGCAGTGCTGGAGGCAGCGGCAGCGAGTGAGAGCGGGCGAAGCGCGCGAAGGGCCCCGGCCGAGTGAATCGGACGGGGCCCTTGGCGTACGGGGAACCGGGCGGGCCGGCTCAGCCGCCGCACTGGCAGGGCGCGCCGGACTGGCAGCCGCAGCCGCAGCCCGAGCCGCAGCCGCAGGCGGCGAGCAGCGGCAGGCGGAGTCCCTCCGGGGGCCGCGCTTCTTGCTCCGGGGTGATCGGGACGGGGGAATCGGGCATGGATCCTCCTCGTAGGCGTTGTGCCTTCGCCCCTCATTCATGCGCAGCGGGACCGGCGCGTCAACGGCGCATTGGGGGCTCGTTGTTGATCCGCCGTCACCCGGCCGAAGGCCTACCCGCGCCCCCGCACGTTCCCCCGCACCCGCCCCGCCGGCCCGGGTCACCCCGCCGCCCGGCCCGGGGTCACCCCGCCCCCGGGCCGAGTCGGGTCAGACGCCCTCGACCGGCGTCGGCGGCTGGAGTTCGTCCGCGTGCTCGCCCGTCACCAGGTAGACGACGCGCTTGGCGACCGACACCGCGTGGTCCGCGAAGCGCTCGTAGTAGCGGCCCAGCAGCGTCACGTCGACCGCCGTCTCGATGCCGTGCTTCCAGCGGTCGTCCATCAGGTGCTGGAACAGCGTCCGGTGCAGCTGGTCCATCTCGTCGTCGTCCTGCTCCAGCTGGAGCGCCAGGTCGACGTCCTTCGTGATGATGACCTCGGCGGCCTTCGCCATCAGGCGCTGCGCCAGCTGCCCCATCTCCAGGATGGTGGCGTGCAGGTCGCGCGGGACCGCCCTGTCCGGGAAGCGCAGCCGGGCGAGCTTCGCCACGTGCTGCGCCAGGTCGCCCGAGCGCTCCAGGTCCGCGCTCATGCGCAGCGAGGTGACGACGATGCGCAGGTCGGTCGCGACCGGCTGCTGGCGCGCGAGCAGCGCGATGGCCCTCGCCTCCAGGTCGTGCTGGAGGTCGTCGACCTTCTGGTCGGCGGCGATGACGCTCTCGGCGAGCTTCAGATCGGCGTCGAGCATGGAGGTGGTGGCCCGCCCGATGGCGGAACCGACCAGCCGGGCCATCTCGACCAGGCCTTCTCCGATCGAATCCAGTTCCTCGTGGTACGCGTCACGCATGGGTGTCCCTCTCTGCCTACTGCCTACTGCCAACTGCCTACTACGGCTCGCTGCTGCCCGGGGTCGGGCCGGGTCGGGCCGGACCGGGGCCGGCGGCCTGCCTGCCGTGCCCCGCGTGCCCCACGTTGACAGGTTGACGCGCCAACGCGACCTGCTCCGTCACCCCAAGTGAATCAACCCCGTCGCCAGGGTGAACTCTGGGCGACGACTGTTCGAGCTGCCACCCGAACGGCTGTGGAAGTGTCGCTGCACCTGCTTAACCTGGAGTCATGGACGTGAACGCGGCGGTCGCCGCAGCTGCAGCGATCGCCGGTCTTTGCACCGGTGTGATCGCGATGCTGGCGTTCCGCTGGAGCGAGCGCGACCAAGCCCGCCCCACCCGGAGCTCCATGCGCCCCGACATCAACGCGGTGCTCCCACCCGGCGTGGACACCGTTCTTTCCGTACTCCGCTCCTCCGCCGTCGTCCTCGACGAAGGCGACGCGGTGGTCAAGGCCAGCTCGGCGGCATATGCCCTCGGTCTGGTCCGCGGCGGCAAGCTGGCCGTGGAACCCATGCTCCACATGGCCCGCGACACCCGGCGCGACGGGGAGATACGCCAGGTCGAGCTCGACCTGCCCCGCCGCGGCACCGGCCGCGGCGAAGCCCTCGCCGTCTCGGCGCGCGTCGCCCCGCTCGGCTCCCGCCTGGTGCTCCTCCTGGTCGAGGACCTCACCGAGGCCCGCCGCATCGAAGCCGTACGCCGCGACTTCGTCGCGAACGTGTCGCACGAGCTCAAGACCCCGGTGGGCGCGATCTCGCTGCTCTCCGAGGCCGTCATGGACGCCTCCGACGACCCCGAAGCGGTCCACCGCTTCGCGGGCCGCATGCAGATCGAGGCCACCCGCCTGATCAACCTCGTACAAGAGCTCATCGACCTCTCCCGGGTCCAGAACGACGACCCCCTCGAGGACGCCGAGCCCATGCGGGTGGACACGCTCGTGGCCGAGGCCATAGACCGCTGCCGCCACACGGCGTCGGCAAAGCAGATCACCATGGCCGCGGGGGGCACCGCCGACCTGCGGGTGTGGGGGAACCGGGGGCAGCTCGCGGCCGCCCTCGGAAACCTGGTCGAGAACGCCGTCAACTACAGCCCCGCCCGGACCCGCGTCGGCATCGCCGCACGCAGGGTCACCGCGCCGGGTGGAGACTTGATCGAGATAGCCGTGACCGACCAGGGCATCGGCATCCCGGAAAAGGACCGCGAGCGCATCTTCGAACGCTTCTACCGCGTGGACCCGGCCCGCTCCCGTGCCACGGGAGGGACCGGGCTCGGCCTCGCGATCGTGAAGCACGTGGCGGCGTCGCACGGCGGGGAGGTGTCGGTCTGGAGCTCCGAGGGGCAGGGTTCCACCTTCACCTTGAGACTCCCCGAAGCGGCCGCGCCGGCACCGGCGACCGCCCCCGCCGCCCCGCCCGCCCGCCCCCTGCTCGAACCTCACACCGCACCAGCCATTCCTGCCCCGGAGGTCCTTCCGTGACCCGAGTGCTCGTCGTCGAGGATGAGGAATCCTTCAGCGACGCCCTGTCCTACATGCTCCGCAAGGAGGGCTTCGAAGTGGCCATCGCCGCGACCGGGCCCGACGGGCTCGACGAGTTCGAGCGCAACGGCGCCGACCTCGTCCTCCTCGACCTGATGCTCCCCGGCCTGCCGGGCACGGAGGTCTGCCGGCAGCTGCGCGGCCGCTCCAACGTCCCCGTGATCATGGTGACCGCCAAGGACAGCGAGATCGACAAGGTCGTCGGGCTGGAGATAGGAGCCGACGACTACGTCACGAAGCCCTTCTCCTCGCGGGAGCTGGTCGCCCGCATCCGCGCGGTCCTGCGCCGCCGCGGCGAGCCGGAAGAGGTCACCCCGGCCGCACTGGAGGCCGGCCCCGTACGGATGGACGTCGACCGCCACGTGGTCACCGTCTCCGGCGCGAAGGTGGACCTCCCGCTCAAGGAGTTCGACCTGCTGGAGATGCTGCTGCGCAACGCGGGCCGCGTGCTCACGCGCATGCAGCTCATCGACCGGGTGTGGGGCGCCGACTACGTCGGCGACACCAAGACCCTCGACGTGCACGTCAAGCGCCTGCGCGCCAAGATCGAGCCGGACCCGGGCGCGCCGCGCTACCTGGTGACGGTCCGCGGCCTCGGCTACAAGTTCGAGCCGTAAGCCGTCGAACGCATCGCGTGGATACGGGAACGGCCCCCGTCCGCATCAGCGGACGGGGGCCGTTCCCGTGTACGGCGTACGGTGCTCCGCGCCTCAGTGGCCGGCGCTGGAGGACGCGGACCCGGACGGGGTACCCGCGGGGGACCCGGACGCGCTGCCCGAGGGAGTGGTCGACGGGCTGCCCGAGACGGGGGCCGCCGGGGAGCCTGCGGGGGTGCCCGACGGGGTGGCGCCCGCGGCCGGGGCCGCGGTCGGGCCGAAGGCCGCGTACATGCCGGTGGCCGGGACGACGAGGGCGTCGAGCTCGACGTCACCCGTGTTGCTCAGCTTGAAGACGACCTTCTGCGCGTTGCCGTCCTTGGCGCCCCCGCCGCCCGCGACGGCCGCGGAGGCGTTGCCGTTGCCGCCCAGGACGACGGAGCCGCCGGCCGGCACGATCACCTTGGCGGCGCTGCCCGCGGGCTTCAGCGAGACGGTCGCCTTTCCACCCGGGAGGGTGATGGCGTCGAGGGTCTGGTCCTTGGTACCCGTGTTGAACACTGTCGCGGAGACGGCGGCCGGGCCCTTCTTGTCCTTCTCCGGGGTGATCACCAGGGCGTTCTGGACCTTGATGTCGCCCTTGGTGACGGCGGCGTTGTCCGGCTTGACCTGGAGAGTCTGCGCGTCGTGGCCCGCACCGCACGCGGCCAGCGAGACGATCGAGAACACGACGGCGGTGGCGGCGAGGGCGCCGCGTCGAAGGCTGCGGCTCACGGCGGAGGCATCTCCTTGGACGTACGAAAACGGAAGGGTGGACGCTCGGAGCGACCGAGGTGAAGCCGCTCTAAGGGTGTGTCAGCGCGCTTAGGTTACCGAGCCGCCGCCCCGCCCCCGCACCCGACCCTCCGCACGGAAGGCGCGGCCCTGTCCGGGTCTCGCCGCGCCGGTGCCGCCCGGCGCCGTGGCCGGACGTCCAGCGAAACCATCGGCGGAACGATCACTCGAACGATCACCCGAACGATCACTGGAGCGGTCACCGGAGCGGTCACCGGAGCGATCACCGACCGGTGACGCGCCGATCGCCGCGGTGATCTTCCATTCGCAAAAGGGCCGCCTCCGGCCCGGTGATCAATTTCCGGATTCCCCCGAACGCCGACCGGTGATCGAATTGGAGATTGGGCCGGAACGCGCGCCCGGCGGCCGCCGCCAGTCGAACGGAGTAGTTCGGTTTCCCCCGCCGGAAACCGGCAAAACAGGACGTACGTCACTTCGGCGGGGCCGCCGGGCAGGTGTAACGTAGCCGTTTCGCCCGGTCCGCACAGCGCCTCCGACCTGCGAATACCCCCTTCCGCAAGCCTGTCGCAGCACGTTCCCATCGGTGTTGTCAAGCCCCGAGATGGGCCCTGACCTGCGAAAACGCCATTCATAACGGTCAGTTCTCGTGTTACCCTGGATAGCCACGGAAGGGGTACCTGTCACATGACGTTCAAGGTTGGCGACACCGTGGTCTATCCCCATCACGGGGCCGCGCTGATCGAGGCCATTGAGACTCGTCAGATCAAAGGCGTGGACAAGACCTACTTGGTGCTCAAGGTCGCTCAAGGCGACCTCACGGTTCGTGTGCCTGCGGACAATGCGGAGTTCGTCGGTGTTCGCGACGTAGTCGGCCAGGACGGGCTGGACCGGGTCTTCGAGGTGCTTCGCGCACCGTTCGCAGAAGAGCCGACGAACTGGTCCCGGCGCTACAAGGCAAATCTGGAAAAGCTCGCTTCTGGCGATGTCATCAAGGTCGCCGAAGTCGTGCGTGACCTGTGGCGTCGTGAGCGTGAGCGCGGGCTTTCCGCGGGTGAGAAGCGCATGCTCGCGAAGGCGCGTCAGATTCTGGTGAGCGAGCTCGCGCTCGCCGAGAACACCAACGAGGACAAGGCCGAGGCCCTCCTCGACGAGGTGCTCGCGTCCTGACGCGATCATCCGTACGCCCGGTCACGCATAGTCGCCTGGTCGTACACAGTTGTGCCGCGGTGCCCGATGACAAGGTGACTTGTTGCCGGGCGCTGCGGCATGTCTGGACCCAGCAGGTCCGGACCCCCATCTGACCCGTCCCCACGCCTGACGCTATCCGTCCGACGCTGCCGCCCGCACCCGAAATTCACCGGGGTTCCTTACTGGTGTGCTGGGCCCGGGCAGCCGCTCGACCGGTCGTCACGGAAGGGGCGAGGGCGTCGCACCCGGCACCCTTCAGGCCATACCCATGTCGGCCGAAGTCACAAACCTGGCTCGGAGCTACTGATGTCTGACGAATCGCGCCCCCACCGCACCGCCGCCGTGATCCCGGCCGCCGGCCGCGGGGTCCGTCTCGGTCCCGGAGCCCCCAAGGCCCTGCGGACCCTGGGCGGCATCCCCATGCTCATCCACGCGGTCCGCGCCATGGCGCGCTCCCGCGCCGTCTCCCTCGTCGTCGTCGTGGCGCCGCCCGCCGACACCGCGGAGGTGCGCAGGCTCCTGGACGAGCACGCGCTGCCCGACCGCACCGAGATCCTCGTCGTCCCCGGCGGCGAAACCCGGCAGGAGTCCGTGCGCGCGGGCCTGCGGGCGCTCCCCGCCGACGTCACCGCCGTCCTCATCCACGACGCGGCCCGCCCGCTCGTCCCCGTGGACACCGTCGACTGCGTCGTCGAGGCCGTCCGTGACGGCGCGCCCGCCGTCGTACCGGCCCTGCCGCTGGCCGACACCGTCAAGGAGGTCGAACCCGGCAAGCCGGGCGAAGCCGAGCCGGTCGTCGCCACCCCCGTACGGGCCCGGCTGCGCGCCGTACAGACCCCCCAGGGCTTCGACCTCGTCACCCTGCTGCGCGCGCACGAGGAGGTCGCGGTGGACGGGGAGGGTGCCACGGACGACGCCGGAATGGTGGAGCGGCTCGGCATCACCGTCGTCGTCGTTCCCGGCCACGAAGAGGCCTTCAAGGTCACCCGCCCGCTCGACCTGGTCCTCGCCGAGGCCGTACTCGCCCGCCGGAGGGCCACCGATGCGTACTAGCCCCGCGGCCTCCGAAGCACCGGCCGGGCCGCCCCTGCTGCCGCAGGTCGGCATCGGCACCGACGTCCACGCCTTCGAGACCGGCCGCGACCTGTGGTGCGCCGGCCTCCTCTGGGAAGGAGAGGACGGCCTCGCCGGCCACTCGGACGGGGACGTCGCCGCGCACGCCGCCTGCGACGCGCTCTTCTCCGCCGCCGGCGTCGGCGACCTCGGCGCGCACTTCGGCACCTCCCGCCCCGAGTGGTCCGGCGCCGCCGGCGTCACCCTTCTGGCTGAAGCGGCCCGGATCGTACGGGCCGAGGGTTTCGAGATCGGCAACATCGCCATCCAGGTGATCGGCGTCCGGCCGAAGATCGGCAAGCGGCGCGAAGAGGCACAGAAGGCGCTCGCCGCCGCGGCGGGCGCCCCCGTGTCCGTCTCGGGCACCACCACCGACGGGCTGGGCCTCACCGGCCGCGCCGAAGGCCTCGCCGCCATCGCCACGGCCCTCGTCTACCGGACGAACCGGGCCTAATGGCCGTACGGTCACACCGCTCCCGCACCTCTTCGACAACAAAGCGGGCCCCGCGTACCGAAAGGGTCGCGGGGCACTGCTACGGGCGCACTACCCTGGATGCCGTGACTATTCGCCTGTACGACACCAGCGCCCGGCAGATCCGTGACTTCACCCCGCTCGTTCCGGGCTGCGTCTCGATCTACCTCTGTGGCGCCACCGTGCAGGCGGCCCCGCACATCGGGCACGTCCGGTCGTACCTGAACTTCGACATCATGCGCCGCTGGTTCACCTACCGCGGGCTCGACGTCACCTTCATCCGCAACGTCACCGACATCGACGACAAGATCATCACGAAGGCCGAGACCGAGGGCCGCCCCTGGTGGTCCATCGGCTACGAGAACGAGCGCGCCTTCAACGACGGCTACAACGCGCTGGGCTGCCTCCCGCCCACGTACGAGCCGCGCGCCACCGGCCACGTGCCGGAGATGATCGAGATGATGCGCGCGCTCATCGAGCGCGGCCACGCCTACGAGGCGGACGGCAGCGTCTACTTCGACGTCCGCTCCTTCCCCGGCTACCTCGAGCTCTCCAACCAGGACATCGACGACCTGCGCCAGCCGAGCGAGTCCGGCATCACCGGCAAGCGCGACCCGCGCGACTTCGCCATGTGGAAGGCGTCCAAGCCCGGCGAGCCCGACTGGGAGACCCCGTGGGGCCGCGGCCGCCCCGGCTGGCACCTCGAATGCTCGGCGATGGCGCACAAGTACCTCGGCAGCGCCTTCGACATCCACGGCGGCGGGATCGACCTGATCTTCCCGCACCACGAGAACGAGATCGTCCAGGCCAAGGCCTTCGGCGACGAGTTCGCGAAGTACTGGGTGCACAACGCGTGGGTCACCCTGTCCGGCGAGAAGATGTCGAAGTCGCTGGGCAACTCCGTCCTCGTCTCCGAGATGCTCAAGGCCTGGCGCCCGATCGTCCTGCGCTACTACCTCGGCACCCCGCACTACCGCTCGATGATCGAGTACAGCGTGGAGTCGCTGCGCGAGGCCGAATCCGGCTTCGCGCGCATCGAAGGGTTCATCCAGCGCGTCATCGAGAAGGCCGGCAAGACGGTCGAGCCGGCCGCCGAGGTCCCGCCCGCCTTCGCCGAGGCCATGGACGACGACCTGGGCGTCCCGCAGGCGCTCGCGATCATCCACACCACCGTCCGCCAGGGCAACAGCGCGCTCGCCGCCGACGACAAGGACGCGGCCATCGCCCGCCTGTCCGAGGTACGGGCCATGCTGGGCGTCCTCGGCCTCGACCCCCTCGACCCCCACTGGGCGGAAGAAGCGGACCGCGGCGAGGACCTCCACGGAGCCGTGGACACCCTCGTACGCCTGGTCCTGGAGCAGCGCGAGTCCGCCCGCGCCCGCAAGGACTGGGCGACCGCCGACGCCATCCGCGATCAGCTCCAGCAGTCCGGCCTGGTCATCGAGGACAGCCCGACGGGGCCCCGCTGGACGCTCGGCCCCCGCTGAGCCCACCGGAGCGGCCCCACGGGAGCAGTCCCTGGCGCAGTCCCACTGGCGCACTCAGATTGGGCCGCCCGGCGTTCCGGGCGGCACACTCTTCATACGTACATATCGCAGCACCAACGAAACAGGTAGAGGTCATGGCCGGGAACAGCCAGCGCAGGAACCGCCGCACATCCAACAAGAAGGGCGCGACGGTCGGCAGCGGTGGCCAGCGGCGCAAGGCCCTCGAGGGCAGGGGCCCGACGCCCAAGGCCGAAGACCGCAAGAAGCACAAAGCGAACCGCATCAGCAACGCCATGGCCCGCCAGGCCGCCAAGCGCCGCCCGGCCCCCCGCCGCGGCGGGCCCAAGGGCACCAGCGAAATGGTCGTCGGCCGCAACCCGGTCTTCGAGGCGCTGCGCGACGGCGTACCGGCCGTCACCCTCTACGTCCAGCAGTTCATCGACAACGACGAGCGCGTCCGCGAGGCCCTTCAGCTCGCGGCCGAGCGCGGCAACATCAACCTGATGGAAGCCCCGCGCCCCGAGCTCGACCGGCTGACCGGCGGACTCAACCACCAGGGCCTGGTCCTCCAGGTGCCGCCCTACGAGTACGCGCACCCGGAGGAGCTCTCCGCCGCCGCGTACGACAACGGCGAGGACCCCCTCATCGTCGCCCTCGACGGGGTCACCGACCCCCGCAACCTCGGCGCGATCGTCCGCTCCGTCTCCGCCTTCGGCGGCCACGGCGTGGTCATCCCCGAGCGCCGCGCGGCCAGCATGACCGCCGGCGCCTGGAAGTCCTCGGCCGGCACCGCCGCCCGCACCCCGGTCTCGCGCGTCACCAACCTGACCCGCGCCATCCAGGACTACAAGAAGGCCGGCATGACCATCGTCGGCCTCGCCGCCGAGGGCACCCACACGGTCAACGACCTCGAGGCGCTCGGCGGCCCCGTCGTCATCGTCGTCGGCTCCGAGGGCAAGGGCCTCGGCCGCCTCGTCGGCGAGAACTGCGACTACCTCGTGCGCATCCCGATGCCCGGCGGCGCCGAGTCCCTCAACGCCGGCGTCGCCGCCGGCGTCGTCCTCTACGAGGCCGCCCGCCGCCGCGCCACCCGCGGCCGCGCGTAACCCTCACCCCGGATCGGGCTCCGTCCGTGCGGCCTTCCCCGGCGCCGCTTGATCCAATTGGCTCACCGGTCGTGACCCGTGAGCGTGCCACCCCGCCCCTTCCGGGCGGGGTGGCTTGCTTTGACGGGTCTCGGACACATCCCTGATGTCAAGGCAGTGTCCTAAACACCCGTCACTCGGTTAGATGAGTGTGGACACCAGAACGCCAGGGTTCGACGACCAGCCCGCGCTGAGCATGGTCAAGGTGCCGTGCGACCCCGCGCAGGTCATCGTCAACCACGCCAGCTTCCGCGTGCGGCTCGCACCAAGCCCCAGCGCGCGTCCCAGCCCGGCGGGCGCCCCCGGGCTCGTTCCCGCGCTCGGCGGAGCCCTCGCGGCCGCCGGAGCCGGCGCCGCACGCCGCCGCCCCGTCGTCTGGAGCGGCAAGTCCGCCCCCGGCGACGCCGCCGCCAGCGCCGCCATGGGAGGCCTGCTCCAAGCCGTACGCGAGCACGGGCGCGGCCACGACGAGTACGACGGCGGAACCACCCAGGTCATCCCGCGCATCGACCTCGCCCACGACCTCGCCGACGACACGCTCGCCAGCCCGACCGTCATCGGACAGCGCAGCTACGGCGACCCCGATGAAACGCGCGTCCAGTCCGCCGTGCAGGAGCTCTCCCCCGAGGCCTACGAGGCCTACGGCGCCGCCTACGCGGAAAACGCCGGACCCGGAGCGGACTCCCGCCGCGCCTCCGGCGACGCGCGCGCGCAAGCCTCGTACTATCCCGGCCGCCGGATGAACCTCGGCGTCGTGCTGCTCCCCCTGCGCGTCTTCCTCGGCTTCATCTCCATCTACGCCGGCATGGGCAAACTGTGCGACCCCGTCTACTTCGACGGCGGCGAGCGCGGCTCCATGGTCACCTGGCTGCACACCCTGCACCCCTGGGCGCTCGCCGAACCCCTGCGCGACTTCGCACTCGCCCACCCCGTCGGCGCCGGCCTCAGCGTGGCCTTCCTCCAGGTCATCGTCGGCGTGCTCACCGTCTTCGGACTCTGGCAGCGCTTCGCCGCCTGCTTCGGGGCGCTCCTCTCCGCGGCGCTGCTGATGACCGTCAGCTGGAAGACCGTCCCCGCCTACGACGCGCCCGACATCATCTACCTCGCCGCCTGGAGCCCGCTGATCATCGCGGGCGCCCCCGTCTACTCCCTGGACGGACGCCTCGCCGGCGAAGCGTGGCGCACCCTGGGCCCCCGCACCGAACTGTGGCGGCTGCGACGGCGCGTCCTGCGACGTGGAGCCGTCATGGCCACCGTGGTCTGCGGACTCACCCTCCTCATCGGCTCCCTCCTCGGCGGCGCCGTCCGCTCCACCACCGTCGTCACCGTCCCCGGCCCCGGAGAGGCGCCGAGCAACTACCTCCCCGGCCGCCCCCTGCCCCGCACCCCGCAACAACAGCAGCCGACCTCGCCCGCCCCCACGACGCCCGCCGCACAGTCCTCGGCCCCGGCCTCCTCGCCCACCGCCAAGCCCGGCCGGGGCGCGGCCGGTTCGACCGCCCCGGGCACCGTCGGCAGCGGCTCCGGATCACCCACCGCCACGCGCGGCACCAGCGGCAGCCAGAGCCCGCGCAGCACGCCCCGCCAGTCCGCCCCCCAAAAGCCCCCGGCCTCCTCCTCCGGGACGGGCAGCGCGGGCTCGTCGAGCGGGACCGGGGGCACGCCGCCGAAGCAGCCCGGCCTGGTCGGCGGCCTCCTCGGATGACGCCCACCGGCTGACGTCCACCGGCTGACTGAACGACCGCGAGAGGGCCCGGCACGAGCGTGCCGGGCCCTCTCGTGTCCCCACGGCGTTCCGTGTCCCCACGGCGGTCGGCGGTGACGGGGGAGCGACGGGGCGCGGAGACCGGAGACCGGGGGTGTGAGGCCCCGCAGGGGGGCTAGGCGCCGCTCTGTGCGGCCAGCTCCCGCGCGGCCTCGGTCAGGTCCTTGGCCGTGTCGATCGCCCGCCAGTAGGCCCCCTGCGGCAGCGGGAAGCCCGCGAGCCGGCGCTCACGGGCCAGCCGGGGAAACGTCGTACGCTCGTGATCGCCCAAATCCGGTAGCAGGGCCGCGAATTCGGGCCCGAAGACGTACACCCCCGCATTGACCGGGTAGGGGGACTGCGGCGCCTCGATGAAGTCCAGGACGTGCCCGTACTCGTTGATCTCCACCACCCCCCACGGAATCCGGGGACGGGCCAGCGCGAGCGTGGCCGTCGCACCGCGTTCGGCGTGGAAGGCGGCCATCTCGCGCAGCGAGAAACGGGTCCACACGTCGCCGTTGGTCGCGAACCAGGCCTGGTCGGGATGCGGGAGGTGCCGGGCGGCGTACTTGAGGCCGCCGCCCCGGCCCAGCGGCTCGTTCTCCACGACGGTGGTCACGCGGAGCGGCAACGGAGCCTCGGCCAGCCACTTCTGGAGCACCTCGGCGAGGTGCCCGCACGAGACGACGGCGTCCGTCACCCCTTCGGAGGCCAGCCAGGCGAGTTGGTGCCCGATGATCGGCATCCCGGTACCCGGAATCTCCACCATCGGCTTCGGACGGTCGTCCGTGTACGGCCGCAGCCGCGAACCCTGGCCCCCCGCCAGGACGACGGCCTGGGTCGGGGAAGCCGGGAACGCGGCTGCGTGGGGTCGGGAGGGAACCTCTGAGTCGGTCATGTCCGGTGGTCCGGGATCCGGGAGCGCGGTGCGGCGGCGGCCGACGGCTGCCGTCAGCCCATGGAGGCGACGCCGGACGCGTACGCGGTGTCGCACACCGGCCGCGCGAACGACTGGGCCTTCGTGGGCCCGTAGGCGTCCACGGCGGCACGCCCCAGCGCCCGCGCGATGCCCGCGCAGTGCTCGGCGAGCGAGGGCCGCCGGTCGACTTCCTGCTGGAGGTGGGTGAGTACGTCACCCGGCTGCTCGCCCTGCTGGATCTCGTTGAGCAGCTTCTCGCGCAGTACGTCCTGAACGGCACGCGGCTTCGCGGGAACGGAGACGTCCTCGGCGGACGCGGTCAGGATCTGGGAGGGGGTGTTGTCCGCCCAGGGGACCATGGTGACCGCGAGGGTCCCGGACAGGACCAGGACGACGGGCAGGACCAGGGCGAGGGATCGGCCGATACGGCGGGCAGTGTGGGTCACGACGCCGAGAGTAGCGCTCGGTGAAGATATGGCGACATTTAGTCACCCGGTCGGGGGATGGTTCGACGTGGCTTTTCGAATTAAGGGTTGACGCTTGGGGCCGAATGGCCCGATCTGCCGGAACTCGCGCCGAAGGGGCGCCTCTTGGAGGAGACGCCCCTTCGGCGGGCAGCACGGCGGAACCGGTGGATCAGCCGGAGAGGCGGGCCCCGGAGGAGGTCGAGAACACGTGGATCTCACCCGCGCGCGGAATGACGTGCATCGTCGAGCCCTTCTCGGGCACGTTGCGGCCGCCCACGCGCACCACGATGTCCTGCGAGCCCTCGGAGTGCGAGGTCGAACCGTAGACGTACCCGTCGGCGCCCAGCTCCTCGACGACGTTCACCGTGATCGTCAGACCACCCGTGTCGCCGATGTCGAAGTGCTCGGGGCGCACGCCGACCGTGACCGTACGGTCGCCCGCGTCGGCGGCCGCGGACAGCGCCTCGCGCGACACCGGCACCACGCTGTCACCGAACTTCACGCCGCCGTCGGCGATCGGGACCTCGACGAGGTTCATGGCCGGGGAACCGATGAAGCCGGCGACGAAGAGGTTCGCCGGACGGTCGTACATGTTGCGCGGGGTGTCGACCTGCTGGAGCAGACCGTCCTTGAGGACCGCCACGCGGTCGCCCATCGTCATGGCCTCGACCTGGTCGTGGGTGACGTAGACGGTGGTGATGCCGAGGTCGCGCTGGAGCGCCGCGATCTGCGTACGGGTGGACACGCGGAGCTTGGCGTCGAGGTTCGACAGCGGCTCGTCCATGAGGAACACCTGCGGCTTGCGCACGATCGCGCGCCCCATCGCCACGCGCTGGCGCTGACCACCGGAGAGCGCCTTCGGCTTGCGGTCGAGGTACTGGGTCAGGTCCAGCATCTTCGCCGCGTCCTCCACCTTCTTGCGGATGGTGGCCTTGTCCTCGCCGGCGATCTTGAGCGCGAAGCCCATGTTGTCGGCGACGGACATGTGCGGGTACAGCGCGTAGTTCTGGAACACCATCGCGATGTCCCGGTCCTTGGGCGGCAGGTGCGTGACGTCGCGGTCACCGATGCGGATCGCACCGCCGTTCACGTCCTCCAGGCCGGCGAGCATGCGCAGCGAGGTGGACTTGCCACAGCCGGAGGGGCCGACGAGGACGAGGAACTCGCCGTCCTCGATCTCCAGCTCCAGCTGGTCGACGGCGGGCTTGTCGCCCCCGGGGTACAGACGGGTCGCCTTGTCGAAAGTGACAGAAGCCATGGTGATGAATCCCTTCTACCGGCAGGAACGTGCCGGACGATCCGAGTGGAAGGTCTAGTCCAGTGGTCGGACTCCGAGCCGACGCTACCGGCCGGAACGCCTGCTGTCAGCACCTGAGGGGGAGCGACTTCCCCGACTGTCAGACGCGGCTGCTTTGATCCCGTCCATGACCATCTACGACCTGACCCGCGCCCTGCCCGACATCGCGACGCTGCGCGAGCGCTGCCGCGCCATGGCGGCGCTGGAACTGGTGATCAGCGGCAACGGCGAGGGCGGCTACTTCTCGTACGACCCTGCGTGGGGCGACGGGGAGGAGGCGGCGTTCATGGAGAACGGCTCGGGCGACGAGTACGCGATCGTCTTCACGGCGGACGGGGTCTTCGGGTGCGGATTCGACCACGAATCCCCGATGAGCCCGTGGGGCGACGAGGACACGGCACTGTGGCCCGGCCTCGTGGACGGCATACCCGAGGCCTTCGGGCAGCTGGTGACGGAACCCTCCTTCTGCGTGGAGGACGGCGTCCTCCAGGCGACCGCCGTCTTCTGGCGCGAGAACGGCGACACGGCCTGGCGCACCGGCACGGTCGAGTTCCCGGACGGACACGCGGACCCGGACGGCACCGACTACCTCTTCAAGATCCTGGCGGCGGGCACACCGGAGGCGTACCGCGACTTCGCCGAGGACTACTACGAGACCGACCTCCCCCTGGAGGCGATCCGGCACGTGTGGTCGCTGCGCCCGCTCACCCAGGAGATCGTCGACGCCCTCAACCCGGGGCTGCCGCTGGAGGCGGTGGGCCCGCGACTGGGTGGTGCGGGGTACCCGGGGGTGTGAGGGCGGCGGAGGCGGGCGAGGGGTTGCAGGGGCCGGAAAGTTCTTCGCTGGGGCGTCTGGTGGATGTGTAGAGTGAAGGCGATTCTGTGCGTTGTGCAGTGTCACGTGTGCCCCCTTAGCTCAGCCCGGCCAGAGCAACGCACTTGTAATGCGTAGGTCGTCGGTTCGAATCCGACAGGGGGCCCCATCCCTGATCAGCGGCATGATGATCAAGTGGATTCGTACAGAAGTGGAAGGCCCCGGGTGATCGCCCGGGGCCTTTTGCGTGCCCGCTCTCAGGCTCGGCCCGAGATGCGGTTCGCCAGGCGGGCCAGTGGGGTCGTGGCCGGGGTGTGGGTGGTGGATTCGCGGCGGTCGGCCTCGCGGTAGGCGGCGTACAGGGCCTGGACGCCGAGCCAGCGGAAGGGCTCCGGCTCCCAGCGGCGGACGCGGTGGTTGACCCAGGGGAGGGTCGTGAGCTCGGTCGGGTCGCCGAGGACCAGGTCGCGCAGGGTGCGGGCGGCGAGGTTGGCGGTGGCCACGCCGGAGCCCACGTAGCCGCCGGCCCAGCCGAGGCCGGTCGTGGCGTCCAGGGTGACCGTGGCGCACCAGTCGCGGGGCACGCCGAGGACGCCCGACCAGGCGTGGGTGATCTCGACTCCGGTGAGGGCGGGGAAGAAGGACTCCAGGAGGCGGGTCAGGGCGGTGATGGTGGCGGGCTGGGTGCGGCCGTCGTTGTCGGTGCGGGAGCCGTAGCGGTAGGGGACGCCGCGGCCGCCGAGGGCGATGCGGTCGTCGGCGGTGCGCTGGGCGTACATGTAGGCGTGGGCCATGTCGCCGAGGGTGGCGGCATCGGACCAGCCGATCTTGGACCAGACCTCCGGGGGGAGCGGCGCCGTCGCGATCATCGAGGAGTTCATCGGGAGCCACGAGCGCTTCTGGCCCTTGAGGGAGGCGGTGAAGCCTTCCGTGCAGCGCAGGACGTAGGGGGCACGGACGGTGCCGTACGGGGTGCGGGCGCGGCCGGGGCTGATCTCGGTGACCGGAGTGGATTCATGGACGGTGACGCCGAGGCGTTCGCAGGCGGCGGCCAGTCCCTTGACGAGTTTCAGGGGGTGGACGCGGGCTCCGTGCGGGGTCCAGCTGGAGCCGACGGCGTCGGCGATGTCGATGCGGGCGCGGGTGTCGGTGGCGTCGTAGAGCGCGCGGTCGGTTTCGCCGAAGGCGAGTTCGGCGGCGTGGAAGGCCTTGAGGCGGCTCAGTTGGGCGGGGGTGCGGGCGACTTCGAGGACTCCGCCGCGGTGGATGTCGGCGGCGATGCCCTCTTTGGCGGCGGTGTCGATGACTTCGGTGACGGTCTCGTTCATGGCGTGCTGGAGGCGCTGGGCGGCCTGGCGGCCGTGGAGGGCGGCGTAGCGGTCGCGGCCGGCGATGCCGTTGTAGAGCCAGCCTCCGTTGCGGCCGGAGGCTCCGTAGCCGCAGAACTTCTGTTCCAGGACGGTGATGCGGAGGTCGGGGGCGGCGGTCTTGAGGTAGTAGGCGGTCCACAGGCCGGTGTAGCCGCCGCCGACGATGACGACGTCGGCCGTGGAGTCGCCGGTGAGGGGGGTGCGCGGTGGGTGGGTGGTGGCGGTGTCGTCGGTCGCGTACCAGAAGGAGATGCCGCCGTTGATCGTCATGGGGGAGTTGCTACACCGCGTTCCGGAGGGGTGTCCAGGGTCGTGGCGTCGGGCTGCCGGGTAGGGGTGCGTTGGGTTGGGTTGGGCTGGGCCGCGGTCCGGGGTCAGGGTTCCAGGACGACCTTGCCGGTGGTGGCGCGGGTTTCCAGGTCGTGGTGGGCGGTGGCGGCTTCGGCGAGGGGGTAGCGCTGGAGGGCGGGGCGCAGGCGGCCGGCGGCGGCTTCGTCGAGGGCGCGGGTTTCGAGGAGGCGCAGCGGGTTGTCGCCGCCGGCGAGTTGGAGCATGGCGGGGCCCAGGACGCTCTGGGTGGTGACGCGGCGGGCGTCGAGGTCGGCGCGGTCGGCGTCGGTGAGCGGGATGGGGCCGCAGGACCAGCCGAAGACGAGGTGGAGGCCTCCGTCGGCGAGGAGGTCGAGGGCGGTGCGGGCGAGGGGTCCGCCGACGGAGTCGAAGAGGACGGTGGCACCGGCGGGGTGGTGTGCGCGGACGGTGTCGGCCCAGTCGGGGCGGGTGTAGTCGAGGGCGAGGTCGGCGCCGTTGGCGGCGGCGAGGGCGGTTTTGGCGGGGCCGCCGGCGAGGGCGACGACGGTGGCTCCGGCGTGCTTCGCGTACTGGACGAGCAGGGTGCCGATGCCGCCCGCGGCGGCGGGTACGAGGGCTACGGAGCCGGGGCCGAGGTCGGTGAACTGGAGGATCCCGAGCGTGGTGCGGCCGGTGCCGATCATGGCGACGGCGGTGGCGGGGTCCAGGCCGGGTGGGATGGCCTGGAGGCGGTCGGCGTCGGTGACGGCGTACTCGGCGTAGCCGCCGGGGGCGAATCCGAGGTGGGCGACGACGGGGCGGCCGAGCCAGGCGGGATCGGTGCCGGGACCGAGGGCGTCGACGGTGCCGGCGACCTCGCGGCCGGGGATGGTGGGGAGCTCGGGGAGGGGCGTGGGCGGGCCCTGGACGCCGCGGCGGAGGGAGGTGTCGAGGAGGTGGACTCCGGCGGCGGCGACGGCAATGCGGACCTGGCCGGGGGCGGGAACGGGGAGGGGGGTGGGTTCGTAGGTGAGGTTTTCGGCGGGGCCGAAGGTGTGGAGGCGGATGGCGTTCATGGTGGCTCGGGTGCCGGTGGTGGTGCCGGTGGCGGTGGCGGTGCCGGTGGCGGTGCCGGTGGTGGTGCCGGTGGCGGTGGCGGTGTCGGTGGTGGTGGTGGTGGCGGTTGTGCTCGTGGCGTTCGAGGCGGTCGGGGTGTTCGGGGTGGCGCTCGTCGTGGTCATGCGGTCAGCCTGTGACCTCAAGTGGGATCGAGGTCAAGGGGTTCTGTCAGTGCTGTGGTTCAGGATGGGGGAATGGCGCGCAAAGGGCACGAGCAGGATGTGAAGGCGGCGCGGCGGCCGGAGGTTCGGCTGCCGGAGCTGAGTGCGTGGGGCGGCGGTGAGCTGGAACCCGACGGGGACTACGACGGGCTGGAGCTCGCGGACGTCGACCTGACGGGCCAGGAGGGGATCGGGGCCCGGTTCATGGACTGCGCGCTACGGCGCTGCGCGCTGGACGAGCCGGGGCTCGCGAAGGCGAGGTTCCTGGACTCGGTGCTGGAGGGGGTCCGGGGCGTCGGGACCGACCTGTCGGGGGCTTCGCTGCGGGACGTGGAACTGCTGGAGGCGCGGCTGGGCGGGGTTCAGCTGCACGGGGCGGTGCTGGAGCGGGTCCTCGTACGCGGGGGCAAGATCGATTACCTGAATCTGCGGAGTGCGAAGCTGAAGGACGTGGTCTTCGAAGGGTGCGTCCTGGTGGAGCCGGACTTCGCGGGGGCGGTGCTGGAGCGGGTGGAGTTCCGGGACTGCGCGCTGCGGGGGGCGGACTTCACGGGGGCGCGGCTGTCGGAGGTGGACCTGCGGGGCGCGGCGGAGCTGGGCATCGCGCGGGGGGTGGAGGCGTTGTCGGGGGCGGTGATCAGCCCGGGGCAGCTGTTCGAGCTGGCTCCGGCGTTGGCGGCGCAGCTGGGGCTGAGGGTGCTGGCGTAGGGGCCGCGGGCCGGCAAGATCCGAAAGGGACGGCCACAGCACTAGGACCAGGCAGGGACCAGGCGACTAGGTAGGGACTAGGCAGGGACCCGGGGGAAGCGGGACTGGAGGGTCCAGATGACGGGGTTGTCGGCGAGGCCGTCGTGCATGTCGATGAGGTCCGCGATCAGGTCGTGGAGGAAGTCGCGGGCTTCGCGGCGCAGCAGGCGGTGGCTGAAGGTCAGCGGGTCTTCTTCCGACGGCATCCAGTCCGCCTCGACGTCGACCCAGCCGAAGCGGCGTTCGAAGAGCATGCGGTCGCTGGACTCGGTGAAGTCGAGTTCGGCGTACTGGCGGTTCGCGGAGCGGCTGCCGCGGGGGTCCTGGTCGAGCTGCTCGACGATGTCGCACAGGGCCCAGGCGAAGTCCAGTACCGGCACCCATCCCCAGGCTGTGGATACTTCCCGGTCCGCGTTGGTGTCGGCGAGGTAGACGTCCCCGCAGAACAGGTCGTGGCGCAGCGAGTGGACGTCCGCCGAGCGGTAGTCGGTCTGCGGAGGGTCGGGGAAGCGCCGGGAGAGGGAGTAGCCGATGTCGAGCACGTATCCGATGGTGTCACGCCCCCGTCGGTGTCCCGCACATCCGGTGCCCTGGTCGCTCGCCTTCGCCCCTCGCCTCCGGCCCTCGCCTTCGCCCCTCGCCTCCGGCCGGCCTCGTCACCTCTGACGGGGCGGTCGGCGCCGTCACCTGACCGGGCGGCCGCGTCGTCACGTCTGACCGGGCGGTCGGCGTCGGCGCGAATCAGAGTTCCTGATTCGTCGTGGGGGTCGGCGGCGGCTGCGGGCCGGTCTCGGGCTGTGGTGTGGCGGGCGGCGGGCTGGTGGTGCGGGCGGGTCGTCGGATCCCGTGTCACCTGCGCAAACGCTCTTGGTGGCGGTGTGTCTCACCAGGGCCGTCGGGCCGGTTGTGCGGGTGCGGTCCGGGGGAATTCGTCCCGGGGCGGGGGTGTGCGGGCGGCCGCCCGGGTGCCGGGAGGGCTGGGGGGAGCCGGGGGAGCCGTCTTAAGCTCGGCGCGTCCGGGGGGTCCGGGATCCGGGGGTGGGGGAGGGGACGGGTCGGCGTGGCTGGATCGGGGGGACGGCGCGAGGCGCCCGGGGCCGGGGTGCTCCAGGAGCGCAACCGGCTGGCGGCCGAGCTGCACGACACGGTGGCGCAGGGCCTGACCAGCATGCACATGCTGCTCGACGCGGCCGACCGGCAGTGGACGCGGGAGCCGGGGCAGGCGCGGGTCCTGGTACGGCAGGCCGCGGCTGCGGCGCGCGAGAACCTCGCGCAGGCCCGTCGGCTGATCCACGACCTGGCCCCGCCCGAACTGGACGGCACCTCGCTGCCGCAGGCCCTGCGCCGGATGTGCGCCGCGGCGCAGACGGGGGCCGGGGCGGGGGCGGGAGACGGAGACGGGGTGTCCGGGGCGTCCCGCGCGCCCGGGGCGCCCGGGGGGCGGGTTCGGTTTCGGGTGGTGGGGGAGGCCCGCGGGGTCGGGGGGATCGTGGAGGGGGCTGTGGTGCGGGCGGTGCAGGGGGCCTTGGGCAACGTGCGGCGGCACGCGCGGGCTTCGGAGGCGGTGGTGACGCTGACCTATCAGCCGGACGCGGTCGTGTTGGACGTGTGGGACGACGGCGTCGGGTTCGATCCGGCCGAGCTCCGGGGGGACGGGCTGCGGCTGCTGCGGCGCCGGATCGAGTACCTGGGGGGTACGGCCGTGGTGGAGAGCACGCCGGGCGGTGGCACGGTGGTGTCGGTGTGTCTGCCGGCTCCGGCCGGGGGCCCGGCATGACGCGGATCCTGCTGGTGGACGACCATCCGGTGGTGCGGGCGGGACTGCGGGCGCTGCTGTCGGGCTCCGCCGAGTTCGAGGTGTGCGGGGAGGCGGCGGACGGTGTGGCGGCGCTCCGGCTGGTCCGCGAACTGTCCCCGGACCTGGTCCTGATGGACATCAGGCTGGGCGAGGGGATGTGCGGGCTGGAGACGACGCGGCGCATCGCCCGGCTGCCCGACGCGCCCCGGGTGGTCGTCCTGACCAGCTACGAGTCCGACGCGTACGTGGTGCGGGCGGTGGAGGCGGGTGTGGCGGGGTACCTGTTGAAGGGGTCCCCGCCCGACCTGCTGTTCCAGTCGCTGCGGACGGTCGCGGCCGGTGAGTCGGCGCTGTCGCCCTCGGTGGTCTCGCGGCTGATGAACCGGTACCGCGCGCCGCGGACGGTGCTCACGGCCCGGGAGACGGAGATCCTGGAGCTGATCGCGACGGGCCGGTCCAACCGGGAGATCGGCTCGGCGCTGTTCATCAGCGGGACGACGGTCAAGACGCACCTGGCGCACGTCTACGAGAAGCTCGGGGTGGAGAACCGTACGGCGGCCGCGCGGGTGGCGGCCGACCGGGGTCTCATCGTCCCCGGATAGCCGGATAGCCGGATAGCCGGATAGCCGGTAGCCGACAGCCCGGATGGCCGGACGGATGGCCGGGGACGGACGGCCGGACGGACGGTCCGCGCGTGCTGTGGCCCCCGGCCTAGTTCGGGTAGGCGATCTGGACGGCGGTGCCGTTGTACTGCCACAGCGGGGAGAAGACGCGCTTGCGGATCTTCCAGCCGCCCGTGGTCTTCACGTACTCGTCGCGGTAGCGGATGCCGCGCACGACGACGGTCTCCGGCGCGGTCGCGGTGGCCGGGTACACGAGCTGCGCGGTGGCGTGGCTGTCACCGGTCGCGGTCCTGCCGGCCACGCGGACGAAGGCGTTCGCGGTGACGTGGGTGGAGTAGCCCCAGGCAGCGGCGCCGTCGAGGTTGGCGACGACCGCTTCGATGCCGGACTTTACGATGCCGGCGGTGCCGTCGGGGTGGGCCATCACCGTGAGGGTGGCGTCGTCGGTGAAGAGGGTCCGGAAGACCGCCTTGTCCTTGGTGTCGACGGCGAAGAGGTAGGTCTCCAGCAGGCGGTGGATCGCCAGCTCGTCCTCCACCGAACCGGTCGGCCCGCAGGAGGAGGTGGTGGCGGCGAGGTCCTCGGCGTTGGCGGGCGTCGCGGCGGCGAGTGCGCCGAAACCGGCGACGGCCGCGCCGGCGCCCAGCATGGTGAGCATGCGGCGGCGTTCGGGGGCGAAATCGGTGGGCGGCATGGCGGGTTCCTCTCGACACGGCGGGTGGCGCCCTGGTCCGTGCGGGGCGGTCCGGGGCACTCACGAGCCTCCCGCCTGGCCGCCTGCGGCGGATCGGCGCGGCGTACGAGCCCGATCTCGTACGGATGGACGATGTGCTCGGCGGTCGTGTCCGCGCGCGTTCAGGGCAGGAGGCGTTGTTCCTTGGCCACCGAGACCGCTCCCGCGCGCGTGTCGACGCCGAGCTTGTCGTAGATCCGGCCCAGGTGGGTCTTGACCGTGGCCTCGCTGATGAACAGCGCGCGGGCGATGTCGCGGTTGCCGAGGCCACGCGCGAGCTGGCCGAGGATGTCGAGCTCGCGGTCCGTCAGCGGGGTGGGGCGCGTGCCGCGCATGTGGGCCATCACGCGGCTGGCCACCGGCGCGGAGAGCGTGGTGCGGCCCTGGGCCGCCGAGTGGATCGCGGCGAAGAGCTCTTCCGGGCGTTCGGCCTTGAGGAGGTAGCCGGTGGCGCCCGCGCCGATGGCCCGGGTGATGTCCGCGTCCGTGTCGTACGTGGTCAGGACCAGTACGTGCGGGGGGTGCGGGGCGGCCGTGATGCGGCGCGTGGCCTCGACCCCGTCGATGCCCTCGCCCAGCTGGAGGTCCATCAGGACGACGTCGGGGCGGAGCTTGGCCGCGAGCGCGACCGCCTCCTCGCCGCTGCCCGCCTCGCCGAGCACCTCGATGTCCGGCTCGCTGCCGAGGAGCGCGAGCAGGCCGGCGCGGACCACCACGTGGTCGTCGCACAGGAGGATCGTCGTCATGGTGTGGGCTCCAGGGGGATCGAGGCCGAGAGGACGGTGCCCTCGCCCGGGGTGGATTCGACGGTCAGGGTGCCGCCGAGCTGACGGACGCGGGCGCGCATCGCGGGGAGGCCGTGGCCCCGGTTTCCGGTCCGGCTCCGGTGTCGGGGTCCGGTGCCGCTGCTGCCGGTGTCGCTGCCGGTCCCGCTGCTGCCGGTGCTGTTTTCCGGACCCGGGTCCTGGGCGAAGCCGTGGCCGTCGTCCGCGATGTCCAGGACCACCTGGTCGCCCAGGAAGCTGAGCGTGAGGGCGGCGGTACGGGCCCCCGAGTGCTCCCGTACGTTCGCCAGCGCGCCCTGCGCGATGCGCAGCAGCGCCGACTCCGCGCGGTCGGGCAGCCGTACCGGCGTGCCCTCCAGGTGGAAGCGGACCTCGATGTCCGGACCCGCGCCCAGCGCGCGCAGGGCCTCCGGGAGGCCGGCGCCGTCGGCGAGTTCGGGCGGGGCGAGGTCGTGGACCAGGCGGCGGGCCTCGGCGAGGCCGCGCGCTGTGATGTCGGTGGCGGTACGGACGTGCGCGCGGGCGGTGGCCGGGTCCGTGTCCCAGGTGCGGTCGGCGGCCTGCAGCAGCATCTGCTGGCTGGACAGGTGCTGGGCCAGGGTGTCGTGGATCTCCATGGACAGCCGCTGCCGTTCGGCGAGGGTGCCTTCGCGGCGTTCGGTGGCGGCCAGTTCGCGTCGGGTGCGGATCAGGTCGTCGATCAGCGTGCGCTGGGCGGTGGCCTGGCGCTCCATGTGGATGAAGACGGCGGTCGCGAGCGCGGCGACGGCGGGCGGGGCGAGGAGGAGGTTGGGGTCGAAGGGTTCGCCGCCGCCGGTGGTCCCGGAGAGCTTGAGCTGCGCGGCGACGACGAACACCGTCAGCAGGGCGACGAGGACGACGGCGGCGCGGGGCGGGAGGGTGCGCAGGGCGGTGTAGAAGAGCGGGACGGCGCACCAGGCGAAGCTCGGGGCGAGGACGACGAGGACGACCCAGACGGCGACGACGAGGCCGAGCCAGAGGAAGCGGCGGGGGCGGGCGGCGCCGGGGCCGGGGCCGGGGGTGGGGCCGGGGGTGGTGGAGGCGGAGGTGGCGCCCACGGCGGGGCCGAGGACGTACAGCGCGGCCAGCGTGAGGCTGAGGGCGATGATCCACGGCGTGCGGGGTTCGCCGGGGTGGCGCAGGAGGAAGCGGGCCACGGAAGCGCCGAGGAGGAGGAAGAACGCGGTGTGCATGACCGTGGCCAGTGCGCGGGTGCCCTGGGGGGGTGGGGTGGGGGTCACGGGGCTCGTGGGGCTCGCGCTGGTCACGTGGTGCTCCTGGCTGCTGGTGGTGCGTCCATCGTCGTCGGTCGGGGGTGTGGCGCGGGGGCGGCCGGGCCGGTCGGGCGGGCGCCGAAGCGCGGGGCGGGGTCCCTACCCACCCTTCCATCGTTCCCAGGGCTCCCGCCCGTTCCCGCCCCGTCAGGGCCCGGCCCGCGCCCGAGGATCCTGGGGCCCCGCCCGGGGCCGTGACCAGGTAAGCCGTCGCCGGAACCACACCGCATCAGCCGATCGGTTGACCCCGGGGTCAACCGGTGGGGTGGGCGTTGCGAGCCGGTACGGGGACGGGTGGGCGGGGGTGGCGGGGAGAGGGTGGGAACACGGCAGGAGAGCCCGCCGCGCCGACGTCCACAGGAGCAGCAGACATGAAGACCCGCACCCGCGTTCTCACTGGTACCGCCCTCGCCGTCGCCCTCGGCGCCGGAACGTTCGGCGCCGTCAGCGCCAACGCCGCGTCGGCCCCGGAGTCCGCCCCGGCGGCGGCCTCCGCCAAGCGGGACGACGACAGCAACTTCACCACCTCCACCCACCTCACCGTCGACGCCGCCACCCGCGCCGCCCAGGCCGCGCTGGACGCCGCCGCGAAGGAGAACCAGAAGGTGACCGTCGCGGTCGTCGACCGCAACGGCAACACCATCGTCACCCTGCGCGGCGACGGCGCGGGCCCGCAGTCCTACGAGTCGGCGCAGCGCAAGGCCTACACGGCCGTCTCCTGGAACGCCCCGACCTCCGTGCTCGCGGGCCGCCTCGCGCAGACCCCGAACCTGAAGGACATCCCCGGCACCCTCTTCCTCGGCGGCGGCACCCCGGTGCAGTCGAAGGGCGCCCCGGTGGCGGGCGTCGGCGTGGCCGGCGCCCCGAGCGGCGACCTGGACGAGAAGTACGCCAAGGCGGGCGTGGACGCGCTCGACAAGTAGTCGGGCAACACGGCGTCCGGGCGCCACGGCGTCCGGGTGACGAGGCGTCCGGGTGCAAAGCGGTCCGGGCGCCGAACAGCCCGGCCAAAGGAGCGTCCGGACGCCAAGCAGTCCGCGAGCCACGCGTCCCGGCGCCGAACAGTCCGGGCGAAGGGGCGCGGTCGTCGGCGCCCCCCGGCGAAGGTGCTGCGCGTAGGCTCGGCGCGTGGATCACCGTTTTCCGCGGCGTCTCGCCGCCTGCGCCCTCGCCGCCCTGTTCGCCCTCACCACGGGTTGTACGGGCGGCGTCGTGCAGGGGCGGCCGGGTGCGCCGGGGGTGCGCGACCCGTTCTTTCCGAAGGCCGGGAACGGCGGGTACCAGGTCGAGCACTACGATCTCGACCTCGACTACGACCCCGTCAGCGGCCGGATGGACGCCACCGCCGTCGTCACCGCGCGCGCCGAGCAGGCGCTGAGCTCCTTCAACCTCGACCTCAGCGGCCTCGATGTCGAGGGCGTCACCGTGCAGGGTGCCGGGGCCCGGTTCAACCGGACCGGCAACGAGCTGACCGTGCGTCCCGCCGAGGACGTGCGCCGGGGCCAGGTCTTCCGCACGGAGATCGAGTACGGCGGCAAGCCCCAGCACGTCACCGATCCGGACGGCTCGCGCGAGGGCTGGATCCCGCTCGCGGGCGGGCCGGGCGCGGTCGGCGTCGGGGAGCCGGTCGGGTCGATGGCCTGGTTCCCCGGCAACCACCACCCGAGCGACAAGGCTTCGTACGACATCACGGTCACCGTCCCCAAGGGCTACGAGGCCGTGTCGAACGGGGAGTTGGGTGCGCGGACCGACGATCCGGGCGAGAGCGAAGGCTCCGGCGACGGCGCGCGGACCGTGTTCTCCTGGCACAGCGCGGAGCCGATGGCGAGTTACCTGGCGACGCTCGCCGTCGGGAAGTTCACGGTGACGAGCGGCCGGACCGCGTCCGGGATCCCCGTCTACGACGCGGTCGCGCCGGGGGAGGCGGCCGCGAGCGCGCCCGTGCTGGGGCGGCTGCCGGAGATGGTGGAGTGGGGCAGTGGCCGGTTCGGCCCGTACCCCTTCTCCGCGACCGGCCTGATCGTGCTGCCCAAGGGAACGCTCGGCTACGCCTTGGAGACGCAGACCAGGCCCGTGTTCTCGGGGGCGCCCACCGGTGAGGAGGGCGAGCTGCTGGTCCTGCACGAGCTGGCCCACCAGTGGTTCGGGAACTCGGTGTCGCCGAAGTCGTGGAAGGACATGTGGCTCAACGAGGGCTTCGCGACGTACGCCGAGTGGCTCTGGTCCGAGGACCACGGCGGGCCCGGCGCGCAGCAGCACTTCGACGCCTACGTGGCCGGGGACACCGACGTCGACAAGGCGGCGGACTCCGACTGGGACGCCTTCCCGCCGGCCGCCCCGCCGGGACCCGAGGACATCTCCGAGCCCCCGGTGTACGGGCGCGGGGCGATGGTCTTGCAGCGGATCCGGCAGGAGGTCGGCGACGAGAAGTTCTTCGCCCTGGTGCGGGGCTGGGCCGCCGACCACCGGCACGGGAACGCGAGCACGGCCGATTTCACCGCCTACGCGCAGGAGAAGACGGGCCACGACCTGAAGAAGGTCTGGGACGTGTGGCTGTACGGCAAGGAGCGGCCCGAAGCCCCTTAGACCCAAGGCCCCTTAGACCCAAGGCCCCTTAGGCCCGAGGCTCCCTGGTACCGGGTGGCGAACCTTCCGGGCCACAGTGCGAGCCCGGCTAGAGCGCCTTGCGCAGGACCGTGCAGGGGCGGCCGGCATCGCGGTCCGCGGCCTGGCGCAGGACCGTGTACCCCTGGGACCGCCAGAACGCCAATCCCTCCGGGTTGTTGTCGAGTACGGCGATCCGTACGCCCGTGCGGCCGGCGGCGCGGAAGCGGTCCTCGACCAGGGCGGCCACGGCGCGCCCGTGCCCCTCGCGGTGGGCGGTGGCGTCGATGAGCAGCAGGCCGATCCACGGGTCCGGGTCCTCGGCGGCCGGGTCCGGGTGGTGGGCGAGGGTGGCTGCCAGGCCCACGAGGCGGCCGCCGGAGCGGGCGAGGAGGACCTCGGCGCCCTCGTGGGCGAGCTCGTCGGCGAGGGCGGCTGCGACCTGCTCGACCGTGATGCGGCCGGGGTCGGGGAAATCGCCGCTGAGCTCGAAGAACGCGTGGTTGGTCGCGTAGAGCGCGGCGATTTCGGTGAGGACCGGGCCCGGCAGGGCGCCGTCCTCGACAGGAGCGAGTGGCATGAGGATCACGTGCCGAACGGTAGCGAAGTCCCCTCCCCGGACGGCCGGGAGGGGACTTCTGCCGCTGTGACGCCCGGGTGGGGGCGGCGGCCCGTCTTAGACGTTGACGCCGAAGTCCTGGGCGATGCCGGTCAGGCCCGAGGCGTAGCCCTGGCCGACGGCGCGGAACTTCCACTCGGCGCCGTTGCGGTAGAGCTCGCCGAAGACCATGGCGGTCTCGGTCGCGGCGTCCTCGGAGAGGTCGTAGCGGGCGATCTCGGCGCCGCCGGCCTGGTTGATCACGCGGATGTACGCGTTGCGGACCTGGCCGAAGTTCTGGCTGCGGGTCTCGGCGTCGTAGATCGAGACCGGGAAGACGATCTTGTCCACGTCGGGGGAGAGGCCGGCGAGGTTGACGTTGATCGACTCGTCGTCGCCCGAGCCCTCGCCGGTGCGGTTGTCACCGGTGTGGACGATGGTCTGGTCCGGGGTGGACTTGTTGTTGAAGAAGACGAAGTGGCCGTCGGAGACGACCTTGCCCATGGGGTTGACCGCGATGGCGGACGCGTCGAGGTCGAAGTCGACACCCGTCGTCGTACGGACGTCCCAGCCGAGGCCGACCGTGACGGCCGTGAGGCCCGGGGCCTCCTTGCTGAGCGAGACGTTTCCGCCCTTGGAGAGGCTTACTGCCATGGTGACTGGTGTCCCTTCCTAGTCTCACTTGGACCGTGAGATGCCCAAGCCAAGTTACCGCTGACCTCCATAACGCGGGGAGGGGGCCCGTAGGTTCCGGGGGCCGTGAATTGTCCCCGGGATCGTCCGTCTGGTGGATCGTGCCGGTGGATCGTGCGGCCGGTGGATCGTGCCGTTGGATCGGCCGTGCGAAATGCGGGTGACGGGGGCCTGGCGGGGCGGGATCATAGGGGGCATGCCTGGTCCCCATGTCATCCGCGGTTCCGTCGTGCTCCCCGAGGGCGAGCTCGCCTGGCGCTTCTCGCGGTCCTCCGGACCCGGGGGCCAGCACGTGAACACCTCCGACTCCCGCGTGGAGCTCCTCTTCGACCTCGCGGCGACGAAGTCGCTGCCGGACGTGTGGAAGGAGCGCGCGCTGGAGCGCCTCGCGTCGCGTCTGGTCGACGGGGTGGTGACGGTACGGGCCTCCGAGCACCGCTCGCAGCTGCGCAACCGGGAGATGGCGCTGGTCCGGCTGACCTCGCTGCTGGCGGAGGCGACGGCGCCGCCGCCGAAGGCGCGCCGGGCGACGAAGATCCCCCGGGGGATCAACGAGCGGCGGCTGCGCGAGAAGAAGGCCCGCGGCGAGACGAAGCGGGGACGCACCGCGCGGGACTGGTAGCCCCCGCCGGGGACCCGGGCCGGGGCTACGGCTACGCGCCCACCGGCCCACTCGCCACCGCATACGCGCCAACCGCCCACCGGCTACGTACCTACTACCGCACCCGCTACCGCACCCACTACCGCACTCGCTACGGCGCCAAGTGGCGGTAGCGCCCGCGGAAGTACGTCAGGGGCGGGGAGTCCGGCGACGGCTGGGAGGCGCCCAGGACGCGGCCGATGACCAGGGTGTGGTCCCCGGCTTCGACGCGGTTCTCGGTTCGGCATTCGAGTGTGGCGAGGGCGTCGGTCAGGATCGGGGCGCCGGAGATCTCGCCGCGCGTGACGGGCATGTCGGCGAAGAGCAGGCGGTCGCTGATGCGGCCCTTCATGGAGAACCGGCTCGCCACCTGGACCTGGTGGTCGGCGAGGACGGACACCGACCACAGCGGCTGCTCCGCCAGCAGGTCGTCCATCCGGGAGCCCTCGCGCAGGCTGACCAGGACCAGGGGCGGGTCCATGGACACGGACATGAAGGCGGTCGCCGTCATGCCGACGTCCTCGCCGGCCCGGCCGCCGGCCCGCAGTGGGGGTTCGGTCGCGGTGATCAGGCAGACGCCCGCCGCCAGTCGGGACATCGCGGCCCGGAACTCGTCGTTGCTCACTCCCTCAGGATGGGGTGCGGGATGGGGAAGCATGGTCGCGGGGGTCGTGTTCGGCACAGTGGGGACGCTACTGTCGCCCTCTTGCGCGGCACATCGGGCTCAGGTCTGAGCCGCGCCCCCGCCCCTCGGCCTAGGCCCAGGCGTATCGTTTGCTTCCGGGAACGAACCGGAGTGACAAGGGGAGCGCTCCCAGTCGGCGCGGGTCCGGAGCGGGTCCCAAGGCACCGCTTTATTCATCTCATGTGACTTGAGTCACACAGGGCAAGATTTGTTGACCCTGTGTACCTGCCGCACAGCTCACTGTGATTCAGTGGACGGGACACCGCAACGAAACGCCGATGCCAAACCTGGAGTTGCTGTCGAGGTCTCGGGGAGAGCGAGCAATGGAGACCGAGTCGGAGCCGTACGTCCGTCTTGCGACCCTGCGTCAGCTGCACCAGGTGGTGGCCGAGCTCAATACGGCCAGGAGCCTGGCTGACACCCTGCAGACCGTCGTGGACGGCATCGTCGTGGGCCTCGGCTACGAACTCGCCTGTGTCAACCTCGTGCGCCCGGACGGAGATCTCGTCGTCGCCGCCTTCGCGGGCGACCCCTCGGCCGAGGCCCTGATCACCGGCCGCGTCGGCTCGCGACCCTCCTGGGAACGTCGTCTGACGATGGGTGAGAGCTGGGACGGGCTGCGCTTCATCCCGCACACCGAGGGCTGGGTCCTCATGGAGGACGACGTCCCCCAGTGGCATACCGAAGGCCCCGATCCGCGCTTCGAAGACGAGTGGCACCCCGAGGACCGGCTCTACGCACCCATGTACGCGTCCGGCGGCGAGCTCCTCGGCGTGATCTCCGTGGACCGGCCGCGCAACGGGCGCCGGCCCGGCGCCTGGGGCCGCGAAGCACTCCAGATGTACGCCTTCCAAGCCGCGATCGCGATCAGCAACGCCCGGCTGCGCGCGAACATGCAGCGGGCCCTGGTGCGGCTCGAGCGCGAGCAGCAGGCGCTGCGCGCGAGCGAGGAGTCGTTCCGCCAGGCCTTCGAGTACGCGCCCAGCGGGATGGCCATCGCCGAGATGGGCGGTGACCAGCACGGCCGCCTGCTGCGCACCAACGACGCGCTGTGCCGGCTGCTGGGGCGGCCCGCCTCCGTGCTGCGCCGGTACTCCTTCTCCGACCTCGTCCACCCCGAGGACATCGGCACCCTGCTGCGCACCTCCGCCGAGGGCGGCCGGGCCGAGCTGCGGCTCGGGCGGCGCGACGGCACGTATGTATGGGTCTCGCTGCGCAACTCCGTCGTCGCGGACGCCGCCGACGGGCCCCGCTTCCTCCTCACCCACGTCGAGGACATCGAGGAGCGCAAGCGGCACGAGCTCCAGCTCGCCCACCGGGCCAGCCACGACTCCCTGACCGGCCTGCCCAACAGCGCCGAGCTGCGCTCCCGGCTCGGCGCCAGGCTCTGTCGCCTGCCGCAGTCCGTGCGCGCCACCGCCGTCGAGGCGCTGGACGCCGCCTTCGAGACGCGGCCCGCGGCGGGCGGCGGCTCCGGCGAGCACGGCTTCCGGCCCGACGGCTTCGCCGACCCCTTCGAGTTCCCCGGCGGCCCGGCGGGAGCGGGCGCCGCCGGCGCGGGCCCGCACGGCGGGGGCGGCGGCCCGGGCTCCGCCGGGGTGGGCCCGTACGAGCACCACGTGCACACGGTGGCGCCCGCGACCGACGTCGACGACGGTACGAAGGGGCTCGCGGTGCTCTTCTGCGACCTCGACGGCTTCAAGTCGATCAACGACCGGTTCGGGCACCACACCGGGGACGCGGTCCTGATCGAGGTCGCCCGGCGCCTGACGACCGGCGTCAGGGACGGGGACACCGTCGCCCGGCTGGGTGGTGACGAGTTCGTCGTCCTCGCCGACGGACTGGGCGCCGCCGACGCCGCCGACCTCGCGGTCCGGCTGCGCAACGCGATCATCCCGCCGATCCGCGTCGACGGCCGCGCGGTCCGTGTGGGAGCCAGTTTCGGCATCGGATGGGCGAGCTGCGGCATGTCCGCGGACGAGGTCCTGCGCTCCGCCGACCAGCGGATGTACATCGAGAAGCGGTCCCGCTCGAAAGCCCACCGCCGGGCCGGGTGAGGTCGCGCGGCACCCGTGGGTGCACGTGTTCGGGGTAGGCTCGCCGCGGTCGAAAGGAGTGACCTGCGATGACGACGCCCGCGAACAACAGCCCGAACGGTGGGGCGAAGAAGCCCGAGGACGACGATCCGTTCGGCTACCTCTACGCGGACGGCCAGGCCGCCGGAGCCACCCCGCCCGGCCAGGGCGGCGGGTACGGCTACCCGGGTGCCACGCTCGGCGGTCAGTCGGGCGCCGCGCAGCCGGGCGTGCCCCGGACCTCGTACAACCAGGTCCGCACGGTCGGCGACCGGCCCTACGGCGGCCAGCGCGGGCAGGTTCCGCCGCAGCAGCAGCCCCCGGCCTACCAGGCGCAGTACCAGGCCCCCGAGGCGCTCCAGGCGGCGGGCGGCTACGGAGTTCCCCCGCAGCCGCAGTACACCCAGTCGTCCCCGCTGCCGGGCGGCGGCGGTCACGGCGGCGGTCACGGCGGCGGTGGCGGGTCCAGCCGCAACGGCATGCTCATCGCGGCAGTCGCCGTGGTCGCCGCGGTGGCGATCGGCATCGGCGCGGCGGTGGCCTTCGGCGACAAGGACAAGGGCGAGAAGGGCAAGGACAAGGCGAATCCGGGCGCCGGCCAGCCGTCGGCCCCGCAGTCCCCGTCGGGTAAGCCGAGCGACTCGGCGTCGCCGAAGGTCGAGCTGCCGAAGGGCGACGCGGGCGGTCCGGGCATGGTGATCAGCGGCGGTGCGTCGCTGATGAACGCGGTGCCGGGAGCGAAGAGCGCGAGCGGCCAGTACGTCGGCAACTTCAACCAGCCGGGTGCCGGGGTGACCTGGACGCTGGATCTGCCCAAGGAGGGCACCTACCGGCTCTACGTGCGCTTCGGGATCCCCGGCGAGGACGCGAACGGCACCCTCGCGGTGAACGGCAAGCCCAACAGCTCGCCGTTGAACATGCGCAACTTCGCCAATTCGCCCAAGGGCGACTGGGAGAAGGGCTGGCAGACCACCTGGGGACCGGTGACCCTCAACAAGGGCACCAACACGATCAAGCTGTCGTGCGAGACCGGCAACAAGTGCCAGGTCAACATCGACCAGCTCTGGCTGCAAGAGGGGTCCCCGAACCCGTAGCCAGGGGCCGCCCGCCGGTCCTAGCCCGCCGTGACCTTCACCGACCCCCGGACCTCCTCGTAGGTGCGGGGGTCGAATTCTCCCGCCGTCGGGGCCGCGACCGTGGCTGCCGAGAGGGCGACCGCGCGGGTCAGGCGGGCCGGCCAGTCCAGGCCTTCGGTGAGGGCGGAGAGCAGGCCCGCGACGGCGGAGTCGCCGGCGCCGGTGGGGTTGCCGGTCAGGGTCCGGGGCGGGGCGGCCTGCCAGGTGCCCCCGTCGTCGGTGGCGGCGAGCAGGCCGTCCGGGCCGAGCGAGGTGATCACCGCGTGGGCCCCGCGGCGGCGGGCGTCTCGGGTGGCGGGCAGCGGGTCCCGGGATCCGGTCAGCTCGGCGAGCTCGGCGGCGTTGGGCTTGATCATGTCCGGGCGGGCGGCGACCCCGCGCCGCAGGGCCTCCCCGCTGGTGTCGAGGAGTACGGGTACGCCGGCCGCGCGGGCCGCCCGTACCAGGTCGGCGTAGGCCCCGACCGGGACGCCCGGGGGCAGGCTGCCGCACAGGGCCACCGCGCGGGCGCCGCCCGCGAGCAGGGCCTCGTAGCGGGAGCGCAGCCGCGACCACTCGGCGGCGGTGATCAGCGGGCCCGGTTCGTTGAACTGCGTGGTGTCGCCGGAGGCCTCGTCGACGACGGCGAGGGTGCGGCGGGTGGTGCCGGCGCAGGGGAGCAGTTCGTCGCGCACGCCGGGGGTGCCGGCGAGCAGTTCTCGTACGACGGCTCCCGTGCGGCAGCCGGCGAAGCCCGTCGCGGTCACCTCGTGGCCGAGCGCGGCCAGGACGCGGGCGACGTTGAGGCCTTTGCCGCCGGGGCGTTCGGTGACGTCGGTGACGCGGTGGGAGGCGTGCGCGTGCAGGCGCGGAACGCGGTAGGTGACGTCGAGTGCGGTGTTGAGCGTCACGGTAAGGATCATGGCGGACCCCGGTCTCGGTGTGTGCCGCCGGTTTCCAGGACGGCAGCATGCCAAACGGAGGGCGGTCGGCCCGGTATCCGGGCCGACCGCTGCTTCTCTCAGCCCTGTGCCGCGACCGGTTCGACGATCCATTCGCCGCGGCGCATGACGCCCTTGACGTCGAAGCCGGCGTCGAGGACGACGAGGTCCGCGTACTTGCCCGGTTCCAGCGAGCCGACCCGGTCGTAGAGGCCGATCAGCTTGGCCGGGTTGGCGGAGATCGCCTGGACCACGGATTCGACGGGCAGCTTGTCGATGGTGACGGACCTCTTGAAGGCGGTGTCCAGGGTGAGGGTGGAGCCGGCGATGGAGCCGCCCTCGACGAGGCGGGCGACGCCCTGCTTGACCTCGACCTCCAGCGGGCCGAGGTGGTAGGTCCCGTCGCCGAAGCCGGCCGCGTCCATCGCGTCGGTGATCAGCGCCACGCGGTGCGCGCCCGCGTGGTGGAAGGCCAGCTCCAGCATGGCCGGGTGCAGGTGGGTGCCGTCGTTGATCAGCTCGACGGTGACCCGCTCGTCCTCCAGCAGCGCGGCGATGGGACCGGGGGCACGGTGTTCCATGCCCGGCATCGCGTTGTAGAGGTGGGTGGCCACGGTGGCGCCCGCGTCGATGGCCTCGCGGGTCTGCTCGTACGTGGAGTCCGTGTGGCCGATCGCGGCGATGACCCCGTGCTCGGCCAGCAGCCGTACGGAGTCCAGGCCGCCCGGGAGCTCGGTGGCGAGGGTGAACATGCGGGCGGCGCCGTGCGCGGCGTCGATCAGCTTGCGGACCTCGGCCGGGTCGGGGTCGCGCAGGAGGTCCTCCTTGTGCGCGCCCTTGCGGCAGGGGTTGATGAACGGCCCCTCGAAGTGGATGCCCGCGATCTCGCCCTGCTGGGTCAGTTCGGCGAGCAGTGCGGCGCGGCGGGCCAGTTCGTCGAGGTCCCCGGTGACGGTGGAGGCGACCACCGTGGTCGTGCCGTGCTCGCGGTGGGTCCGTACGCCCTTGAGGACTTCCTCGGCGGTGCCGGAGGTGAAGGAGGCGCCGCCACCGCCGTGGTTGTGCATGTCGACGAAGCCGGGGACGATCCAGTGCCCGGAGAGGTCGAGGACGGGGGCGTTCTCGTGGGCGCTGCCGGCGATGCGCTCGCCGTCGACGATGAGGCGCCCGCCCTTCACCGTGCCGGTGGGCAGCACCACGCTGGCACCGGAGAGAACGGTACTGCGGCCCACGTGTGCGCTTGCGGACATCAGGCAGGTACCTCCGTGGCGAGTAGATCCCAGGCGAGCAGCCCTGCGCCCAGGCATCCGGCGGTGTCCCCTAGGGCCGCCGGAACGATGTGGGGCAGCCGCTGGAACGTGACGCGTTCCTCCACGGCCGTCCGCAGTGGTGTGAACAAGGTTTCCCCTGCCTCCGCCAACCCGCCACCGATGATCAGCGTGCGCGGGTCCAGCAGGGTGATCGCGGTGACCAGGCCGTCGGCGAGCGCCCCGATGGCGGTGAGCCAGACCTCTTCGGCCGCGGCGTCGCCGGACACGACGGCCTTGGCGCAGTCGGCGGCGTCGGCTTCGGGGTCGCCGGAGGCGGCCGCCCAGGCGCGGCTGACGGCGGAGGCGGAGGCGAGGGTCTCCAGGCAGCCGTGCTGGCCGCAGCCGCAGGCGGGTCCGCCGGGGCGGACCACGATGTGGCCGATCTCGCCGGCGTAGCCGTGTGCGCCGGCCTCGATGCGGCCGGCGATGCCGATGGCGCCGGCGATGCCGGTGCCGAGGGGGACGAACAGGAAGCGGTCGGCGCCGCGGCCCGCGCCGATGCGGCCCTCGGCGAGTCCGCCCGTGCGGACGTCGTGGCCGAGCGCCACCGGGATGCCGCCGAGGCGTCTGCTGAGCAGGGCGCGCATCGGTACGTCGCGCCAGCCGAGGTTCGCCGCGTAGACGGCGATCCCGTTGTCGGCGTCGACGATGCCGGGGACGGCGACACCGGCGGCCGAGGCGGGGCGGCCGAAGTGCTCCCGGCCGAGGTCGAGGAGCTCGGCGGCGAAGTCCTGGATCGTCTCGACGACGGCTTCGGGTCCGCGTTCGCGGCCGGTGGCGCGGCGCGCTTCGTGGAGGAGGCTGCCGTCGTCGGCGACGAGGGCGGCCTTCATCCCGGTGCCGCCCACATCGAGGGCGATGACGTGTTTCACGGGTTTCACGGGTGACAGTCTCGCGTGCTCGGAGGGGAAAGGTCTAGTCCACTGAGGGGATTGTTGAGCAGCCATACAAATTCGGGGCCGGTTTCGGGGGCCCGGCGTGCGCACGGCGTGCGGGCCGTGTGCACGTTCAGGGCCGGATGTTGACGAGAGGGGGTGGTGGTGTAGACCTTTACGCGAAGCGAACGGAACAACCTGGGGTGGAAGAGAACTGTGAAGGCCCGATACCTGAACCTGGCCGCATCCGGCGTCGCGCTGTGCCTGGCCACCGTGACGCTGAGCGGCTGCGGAGCCGTCTCGAGCCTCACCGGTACCAACGAGGTCACCCTGCGGGTCGTGGCGGCCGACTACGGAGACAATCCGGAGAACTCCTCCAAGGGCTACTGGAAGGACCTCGCCGCGTCCTTCCAGAAGACCCACCCCGACATCAAGATCCAGGTCGAGGTCTACTCCTGGTCCGAGGTCGACGCCAAGGTCGCCGCGATGGTCAAGGACGGCAACGCCCCCGACATCGCCCAGATCGGCGCCTACGCCGACTACGCCGCCGAGGGCAAGCTCTACTCCGCCGACGAACTGCTCTCCGTACAGACCGAGGCCGACTTCCTCGCGCCGCTCGCCGAGGCCGGCAAGGTCAGGCGCGTCCAGTACGGCCTGCCCTTCGTGGCCAGCACGCGGCTGATGTTCTACAACGAGAAGCTGCTCACCGACGCCGGGGTCATCGGCAAGGACGCCAAGGGCCCCTGGCAGCCCAAGAGCTGGACCGAGCTGGAAGCGGCCGCCAAGAAGCTCAAGGCCGCCGGAGTCGCCACCCCCTTCGCGCTGCCCCTGGGCCGCGAGGAGGCGCAGGCCGAGACGATGCAGTGGATGCTCGCGGGCGGCGGCGGCTACAGCGACAACGAAGAGAACTACTCGATCGACTCCGCGGACAACGTCAAGACCTTCGAGTTCCTGCGCGACAAGCTCGTCGGAGCGGGCCTGACCGGCCCCGTGGAGCCGGCCAAGCTCGACCGCCAGGCCGCCTTCGACTCCTTCACGCGCGGCGAGGTCGGCATGCTCAACGGCCACCCGACGCTGATCAAGCAGGCCGCGGCCAAGGGCGTGAAGTACGGCATGGTCCCCATGCCGACCGCCGACGGCACCGAGCACTCGACGATGGGCGTCGCCGACTGGGTGATGGCCTTCAAGAACGGCCACCCGAAGGAGGCCGGGAGCTTCCTGGACTTCCTGTACGAGCCGGACAACCAGACCGCCTTCACCGAGAAGTACGACCTGCTCCCGGTCACCACCAGCGGCTACCGGCAGACGGAGGCCGCCAGCGGCGCCTCCTCGGCGCAGCTCAAGACCTTCCTGCACGCACTGCCGAACGCGCGGCTGTACCCGGTGGGCAAGAAGTCCTGGGCGGGCGTGAGCGAAGAGGTCAAGAAGAGCATCGGCACGAGCGTGCAGCCGGGCGGACAGCCGGGGAAGGTCCTCGGGGACATCGCGGACGCCGGGCGCAAGGCGGATTCGCGCTGAGCGCGACCGACCGCCGCGGCGGCCGTGAGGCCCACGGCCGGCCGGCGGGCCGCCGCCGCCCGGTGGGTGTCGGTGCGCGGCGTTAATCTGGCCGTATGACGGACGAGGGGCGGCCGGCGGCCGGGCTGACCGCGGAGGAAGCGGCGGTGCTCGCGTACGAAGCCCGGACCTGGCCCGGCCCCGGCGCCAAGGAGCGGGCCATACGGGAAGGACTGGGGATGCCCCCGGTCCGCTACTACCAGCTGCTCAACGCTCTGATGGACGATCCCAGGGCGCTGCGGCACGCGCCCGGCACGGTGAACCGGCTGCGGCGCATCCGTGAAGCCCAGCGGGCCAGGCGGTAGCGGGGTGCCACGTGCCGTAGCCGTGGCCCGGCAGGCCCGTTAGGGTCGACCGTATGGGGAGCCGTCCGCACGACCTGCCGATGCCCGAAACCGCCGCCGGACGCGAGGGCCTCGAAGCCCTCCTGCGCGCACCGCGCCGCTCCGTCGTGGCCCTCGACTTCGACGGCACGCTCGCCGAGATCGTCCCCGACCCCGACCAGGCCCGCGCCCACCCCGGCGCCGTCGCCGCGCTGTCCGCGCTCGCGCCCCAGGTCGGATCCGTCGCGGTCGTCACCGGCCGGCCGGCCGGGGTCGCCGTCCGCTACGGGGGCTTCGCGGGGGTCGCCGGCCTGGAGCACCTGGTGGTCCTCGGCCACTACGGAGCCGAGCGGTGGGACGCCGTGACCGGCCTCGTGCGGTCTCCGGCGGAGCATCCGGGAGTGGCGGCGCTGCGCGCCGAGCTGCCCGGCTTCCTGGACGCGATCGGCGCCTGGCGCGGGACGTGGATCGAGGAGAAGGGCCGGGCCCTCGCTGTCCACACCCGCCGGGCGGAAGACCCGGAGGCCGCCTTCGCGGCGCTGCGCGAGCCCCTGGAGGGGCTGGCGGCGCGGCACGGACTGGTGGTCGAGCCGGGCCGGGCCGTGCTGGAACTGCGGCCGCCGGGGATGGACAAGGGCGTCGCCCTGACGGAGTACCTCGCGGAGGTCGGGGCGCAGTGCGTGGTGTACGCCGGGGACGACCTGGGGGACCTCGCGGCGTTCTCGGCGGTCGAGAAGCTGCGGGCGGGAGGTGTGCCGGGGCTGCTCGTGTGCAGTGGCTCGGCGGAGGTTCCCGAGCTCGCCGCCCGGGCCGATCTGACGGTGTCCGGGCCGGCGGAGGTCGTGGGGTTCCTGGCCGCCCTGGCCGGGGCGATCGCGGCTGCGTCTTGATGCGTTGATCCGGGTGCGGGGTGTGCCGCTGCGCGGAGCCCGTCCCCTACCCTCCCTTCCACCGTTCCCCGGGCTCCGCCCGGACCCTCCTGGGGCTCCGCCCCGGACCCCGCGCCTCAAACTCCCCCAGCTACCGCTGGGAGGGGCCCCCTGGCGGGGCTGAAAGATCCAGGCCCGTCGGCGTTCGAAGCGCGGGGCGCCCCGGGCTGCGCTCAGTCCCCCGCCGGGTACGGAGCTAGAGGCGGGCCAGTTGGGCCGTGAACCAGGCTGCCGGGGGGAGGGCCGTGGCGGCCGCGGACAGGCGTTTCGTGCGCTCCGCGCGCTCCGCTTCCGGCATGGACAGGGCCGCGTGCAAGGCCTCGGCCGTCTCCGTGACGTCGTACGGGTTCAGCGTCAGCGCGTCCCCGCGGAGCTCCTCGTACGCCCCGGCTCCCGTCGACAGCACCAGCACGCACCCGGCCTCCGAGACGACCGGGATCTCCTTCGCCACCAGGTTCATCCCGTCCCGCACCGGGTTCACCAGTGCCACGTCCGCCAGTCGGTACGCCGCCAGTGAGCGCGCGAAGTCGTCCTGCACCGAGACGAGCACCGGCTGCCAGTCCGGCGTGCCGAACTCCGCGTTGACCGAGGCCGCGAGTTCCGCCACGTCCTGCGTGTACGTGCGGTACACCGTCAGGTCCTGCCGGGACGGATAGGCGGAGGCCAGGTGGACCACCCGCCCGCGCCACTCGGGGTGGGTGGTCAGCAGCTCCCGGTACGCCAGCAGGCCGCGCAGGATGTTCTTCGACAGCTCCGTCCGGTCCACGCGGACGATCGTCTTCAGGCTGCCGACCTCCGCCCGCAGCGCCGCCAGCTTGTCGTTCACCTCGGGCCGGTTCGCCAGCGAACGCAGCTCGTCCCCGTCCACCCCCAGCGGGAACACCGCCACCGGTGCCTCGGCCCCCGCGGAGGCCGTGAACTCCCGGGCCCAGGCCTCGGTGTGGAAGCCCACCAGGTCGGCGCCGAGCATCCCCCGCAGCAGCTGCTCGCGGATGTCGGCCGGGAGCAGCCCCAGGTAGGCCGGCGAGGCCCAGGGGGTGTGCGTGAAGTGGCCGATCCTCAGGTCCGGCCGCAGCTCGCGCAGCAGTCCGGGGGCGAGGGCCAGGTGGTAGTCCTGGATGAGGACCTTCGCGCCCTCGGCGGCCTCCTCGGCCAGGGCCCGGGCGAAGGCCTCGTTGTACGTGACGTACGACTGCCAGCGCTGCCGGAACCGCGCGTCGAAGACGGGCTCGCGCGGGATGTCGTAGAGGTGGTGGTGCAGGAACCACAGCACCGTGTTGGCGATGCCGTTGTACGCGTCGTCGTACACCGCCGGATCGATGTCGAGCATCCGCACGCCCGGCTCGGCCACGCCCCGCCGTACGGCCTCCCGGTCCGCGTCCGAGAGCGCCGTGCAGATCCACAGCGCATCCGGTTGGTCCGCTAGGGCGGCGGAGAGTCCGGAGACGAGGCCGCCCCCGCCGCGGCGGGCACTGAGCGTGCCGTCCGCGGCGAGGACGTACGAGAGCGGGCCGCGATTCGCGGCGACGAGTACCTGAGAAGCCATGCGGCGAACCTAGCCCGCCTCGCGCGCCGTCAAACGTCGGCGCCCGCGCGTCCGTCCGGCATACCGGGACGAAGGCCACCCCGCCGCGCGCCGTCGGGGTGGCCGCGGCGCGGGCCGTTCACGCCACGCGACGCCGCGCGTACTCCTCGATGTCCCGCATCGGCGGCCGCTCCTCCGTGTCCACCGCGTAGGTGTGCGGAACGAACCCGTCCGGGCCGCGTTCGAACTGCGTGAGCTCCGGCCGTACGAGGTGCCCGCGCGAGAGCCGCAGCAGCGCCGTCCGGTAGATCGCCGCGGCCATCCGCCCCAGCGCCTGGCCGTCCTGATGACGGTGGAGGCGTACCCCCACGTCCACCTGGCCCAGCGCGTCCAGGCCGACCGTGTGCAGGGCGTCCACCAGCAGCCCCAGCTCCACGCCGTACCCGACGGGGAACGGCAGCCGCTCCAGCAGCTCGCGGCGCACGGCGTACTCGCCGCCCAGCGGCTGGACGAAGCCCGCCAGCTGCGGCCAGTGCAGATTGAGCAGGGGGCGGGCCACGAGCTCCGTGACCCGGCCGCCCTGGCCGTGGGTCTTGCCGGAGGCGAGCCCAGTGGGCACAGCGCCGGAGGCGAGAGCGCCGAATTCCGGGCCCAGCGGGCGGTCGTACATGGCCTTGACGAAGTGGACGTCCGGGTCCGTCAGCAGCGGGCCCACGATCCCGGAGACGAAGGTGGACGAGAAGTCCCGCAGGTCGGCGTCCACGAAGCAGACGATGTCCCCGTCGGTGACCAGCAGCGAACGCCACAGCACCTCGCCCTTGCCGGGCAGGGCCGGCAGCCTCGGCAGGATCTCGTCGCGGTGCACCACCCGGGCCCCGGCCTTGGCCGCGACCTCCGCCGTACGGTCGGTGGAGCCCGAGTCGATCACGATCAGCTCGTCGACCAGGGGCGTGCCCGGTCCGTCCATCAGATCGCGGCGGATCACCTCGACGATGGCCCCGACCGTGGCCTCCTCGTCGAGCGCGGGCAGCACCACGCTGACCGTCGTACCGGCTGCCCCTTTGGCGGATAGCAGCTGGTCGAGCGGTCGGTCGGCGGCGGACCAAGAGCGGGCGGCAAGCCAGCGCTCCACCTCTTCCAGCACCTTCGGGACTCCTCTGTCGGTCGGTGGAGCACCGGCGTTTTCAGCCGAAATATGATCCATCTCGCGGTTCGGACGGCTGTCTCAACCGCCCGGGCCTTCGGTTACAGTCTTGAACAACGCGAAGGCCCACCGCATGCCGGGGGGCCTCGCGCACAAAAGCCCGGGCGCGCCGCAGAGCGTGTCGCCCGGTGCCATACCGCTCATCCAGAGGGGCAGAGGGACACGGCCCGTTGAAGCCCCGGCAACCCTCCAGTCGGTTCTCGCGATCGCCCATGCGGCAGATCAGTGGGGTCCCCGGCTAGGGAAGGTGCCAATTCCGTCTCATGGCGACGTTCGTCATGGGGAAGATGAGGAGAAAGGGCCTCGCCATCATGGCTGCACAGACTGCCGAAACCTCTGCTGGAACCCCTGCCGGAACCTCCGCTCCCGGCGCCACCGTCGATCTCGGTCCCGCGACCGGCCTCTCCTGTCGCGAGTGCGGCACCCGCTTCGAACTCGGCCCGATCTTCGCCTGCGCGGAGTGCTTCGGCCCGCTCGAAGTCTCGTACGACCTGCCGCTGGGCGACCCCGAGGCGCTGCGCGCCGCGATCGAGGCCGGCCCCCAGAACATCTGGCGCTACGCGCCGCTGCTGCCCGTCCCGGCGGACGTGGCCTCCAAGCCGAGCCTGAACCCGGGCTTCACCAAGCTGGTGGACGCGCGGAACCTGGCCAAGGAGCTGGGCGTCACCGGCAAGCTCTACGTCAAGGACGACTCCGGCAACCCGACGCACTCCTTCAAGGACCGCGTCGTGGCCATCGCCGTCGAGGCCGCCCGTGCCTTCGGCTTCACCACCCTCTCCTGCTCCTCCACCGGCAACCTGGCCGGCGCCGTCGGCGCCGCGGCCGCCCGGGCCGGCTTCCGTTCCTGCGTCTTCATCCCGCACGACCTGGAGCAGGGCAAGGTCGTCATGGCCGGTGTCTACGGTGGCGACCTGGTCGGCATCGAGGGCAACTACGACGACGTGAACCGCTTCTGCTCGGAGCTCATCGGCGACCCGCTGGGCGAGGGCTGGGGCTTCGTCAACGTCAACCTGCGCCCGTACTACGGCGAGGGCTCCAAGACCCTGGCGTACGAGATCTGCGAGCAGCTCGGCTGGCAGCTGCCCGACCAGATCGTCATCCCGATCGCGTCCGGCTCGCAGCTCACGAAGATCGACAAGGGCCTGCAGGAGCTGATCAAGCTCGGCCTCGTCGAGGACAAGCCGTACAAGATCTTCGGTGCCCAGGCCGAGGGCTGCTCGCCCGTCTCGACCGCCTTCAAGGCCGGCCACGAGGTGGTCCGCCCGCAGAAGCCGAACACCATCGCCAAGTCGCTGGCCATCGGCAACCCGGCGGACGGCCCGTACGTGCTGGACATCGCGCGCCGCACCGGCGGCTTCGTCGAGGACGTCAACGACGAGCAGGTCGTCGAGGCCATCAAGCTCCTCGCGCAGACCGAGGGCATCTTCGCCGAGACGGCGGGCGGTGTGACCGTCGGCGTGACGAAGAAGCTCATCGAGGACGGCCGGCTCGACCCGGCGCTGACCACGGTGGTCCTCAACACCGGCGACGGCCTCAAGACCCTGGAAGCGGTGGCCGCCGACAGCGGCCTGAGCGCCACCATCCGTCCGAGCCTGGACGCGTTCCGCGCCGCCGGCCTGGTCTGATCTTCCTCCCCGTACCCGGAAAGGCAGTAGCGCCCATGAGCGTCAACGTCCGCATCCCCACCATCCTGCGCACCTACACCGGCGGCAAGGCCGAGGTCGCCGCCGAGGGCGCGACCCTCGCCGAGGTCATCGAGTCCCTGGAGAAGAGCCACCCGGGCATCGCCGCCCGCGTCCTGGACGACCAGGGCAAGTTGCGCCGCTTCGTGAACGTCTACGTGAACGACGACGACGTGCGCTTCGAGGGCGGGCTGCAGACGTCCACGCCGGACGGTGCGGGCGTCTCGATCATCCCGGCCGTCGCGGGCGGCTGCTGACCCTCCGGCCGGACCGGGCGGTAACGCCTCGCGCGCGCACCACCCTGAATTGCCCCCTCCGTTAATAAACGGAGGGGGCAATTCTGCTTGATTGGGCGCGGTAGAGTTGGGGAAGTCCCCACCGCTGCTCTTGCCCGCCGCATATGAGCGGGCCGCGGAAGGGTTGACATTGAGTCAACATGCAAGCCTGCTATGGGTCGTTGGTGCGGTTTGTCCGGCCCGAGTTGCCCTGGAATATTCCTGGTTTTCACCCTATTTCAATGTTTTGGCGTGTCCAGAATTCTCGTCGGAATGACCTGTTGCAGACAGCAGCGGTGCGGATACATTCAGCCCCGGTCGAGGCGTTCCGGCGCAAGTTCTGACCCGGGACCGCGAAGTGCGGTCCTGCGCAAGGGCCAGTAATAGGGGAGTTAGGCATGGCTCAGGGCACCGTCAAGTGGTTCAACGCGGAGAAGGGCTACGGCTTCATCGCGGTCGACGGTGGTGCGGATGTGTTCGTCCACTACAGCGCCATCCAGATGGACGGGTACCGCACCCTTGAAGAGGGTCAGCGGGTCGAGTTCGAGATCTCGCAGGGCCAGAAGGGTCCGCAGGCGGACATGGTCAAGCTCGCCGTCGGCTAGTCCGGGCGCGATCGACCACCGACACGCACGTATACGAGGGGCCCACATCCTGGACACGGGATGCGGGCCCCTCGTGCGTCGTGGCTGCTCCGGACCCTTGCGGCGCCCGGGTCTTCGTGGCGGGTTGCTCGAAGCCGCTTGCACTCGGGGGTGCCGAGTGCTAATCATTGGCGTTAGCACTCTCCGGGTGAGAGTGCTGATATTCGAGGACCGGGTCGGTGAGGCCCGCAGGGTCCGGTGGGAAGGAACCGCCGGGCACGCAGGCCGTCCGTCGCGGGCGCGGGCGCGGTCCGGGAGCAATCCACCGCTGTCCGGGAGGACCACTTCAGATGGCCAAGATCATTGCGTTCGACGAGGAGGCCCGCCGCGGCCTCGAGCGTGGGATGAACCAGCTCGCCGACGCCGTCAAGGTCACCCTTGGCCCCAAGGGTCGCAACGTCGTCCTTGAGAAGAAGTGGGGCGCGCCCACGATCACCAACGATGGTGTCTCCATCGCCAAGGAGATCGAGCTCGAGGACCCGTACGAGAAGATCGGCGCCGAGCTGGTCAAGGAAGTCGCCAAGAAGACGGACGACGTCGCCGGCGACGGTACGACCACCGCCACCGTCCTCGCCCAGGCGCTCGTCCGCGAGGGCCTGCGCAACGTGGCCGCCGGTGCGAACCCCATGGCCCTCAAGCGCGGCATCGAGAAGGCCGTCGAGGCCGTCTCCGCCGCCCTGCTGGCGCAGGCCAAGGACGTCGAGACCAAGGAGCAGATCGCTTCTACGGCCTCCATCTCCGCCGCCGACACCCAGATCGGCGAGCTCATCGCCGAGGCCATGGACAAGGTCGGCAAGGAAGGCGTCATCACGGTCGAGGAGTCGCAGACCTTCGGCCTGGAGCTCGAGCTCACCGAGGGCATGCGCTTCGACAAGGGCTACATCTCGGCGTACTTCGCCACCGACATGGAGCGTATGGAGTCGTCCCTCGACGACCCGTACATCCTGATCGTCAACTCGAAGATCGGCTCGGTCAAGGACCTGCTGCCGCTCCTCGAGAAGGTCATGCAGTCCGGCAAGCCGCTGCTGATCATCGCCGAGGACGTCGAGGGCGAGGCGCTGTCGACCCTGGTCGTCAACAAGATCCGCGGCACCTTCAAGTCCGTCGCCGTCAAGGCTCCGGGCTTCGGCGACCGCCGCAAGGCCATGCTCGGTGACATCGCCATCCTCACGGGCGGCACGGTCATCTCCGAGGAGGTCGGCCTCAAGCTCGAGAACGCCGGTCTCGACCTGCTCGGCCGCGCCCGCAAGGTCGTCATCACCAAGGACGAGACCACCATCGTCGACGGCTCCGGCGAGAGCGACCAGGTTGCCGGTCGCGTCAACCAGATCCGCGCCGAGATCGAGAACTCCGACTCGGACTACGACCGCGAGAAGCTCCAGGAGCGCCTCGCGAAGCTGGCCGGCGGCGTGGCCGTCATCAAGGCCGGCGCCGCGACCGAGGTGGAGCTCAAGGAGCGCAAGCACCGCATCGAGGACGCCGTTCGCAACGCGAAGGCGGCCGTCGAAGAGGGCATCGTCGCCGGTGGCGGCGTGGCCCTGCTGCAGGCCTCCTCGGTCTTCGAGAAGCTCGAGCTCACCGGCGACGAGGCGACCGGCGCCAACGCCGTCAAGCTCGCGCTGGAGGCCCCGCTCAAGCAGATCGCCATCAACGGTGGTCTCGAGGGTGGCGTCGTCGTGGAGAAGGTCCGCAACCTGCAGATCGGTTGGGGCCTGAACGCCGCGACCGGCGAGTACGTCGACATGATCGCCTCCGGCATCATCGACCCGGCGAAGGTCACCCGCTCTGCCCTGCAGAACGCGGCGTCGATCGCGGCCCTCTTCCTCACCACCGAGGCCGTCATCGCCGACAAGCCCGAGAAGGCCGGCGCCGGCGCCGGCGGCGGCATGCCGGGCGGTGACATGGACTTCTGATCCGCCCCGGGCTCCGGCCCGAAGCTGATCGGCTGTTCTTCACGCACCGAGGGCGGCACCCCTTCACCACGAAGGGGTGCCGCCCTCGGGCGTTTCACCGGCCCGGGGGTCTCGCCGTACGGATCCGTCGTACGGGCGGGGTATCCACCGCGGACGGGCCGCCTTGCCCGGACCCGCCTTGCCCGGACCCGCCCCCGGACCCGCCCTGCCCGGACCATGGGACGCATCGCCCCGCGTCGGCCGGATTTGGTTCACTGTGGGTATGACTGAGCCGTTCATCAAGATCTGCGGGCTGCGGGACGCGCGCGACGTCGAGGCGGCCGTGGCGGCCGGGGCCGATGCCGTCGGGTTCGTCTTCGCTCCCGGGAGCCCGCGCACCGTCGACGCGGCCACCGCCCGGCAGCTGATCGCAGCGGTGCCGGACGGGGTGCTCACCGTCGGGGTGTTCCGCGGCCAGCCCGTGGAGGAGGTGCGGCGCTTCGTCGAGGAGAGCGGGGTGCGCGGCGTCCAGCTGCACGGCGAGGAGGGCCCCGAGGACTTCGCGGCGCTGCGCGCCGAGGGCCGGACGCTGCTGCGCGCCACCGCCCGGCACGTACGGCGCTGCGGCGACCACGGGGAGGACCTGCTGCTGATCGACGCCCCCGACCCGGGCTCCGGCAAGCCGTGGAACTGGGCCTCGGAGGAGTTCGTGGCGCCGGCCGGCCGGTGGCTGCTGGCGGGCGGGCTGACGCCGGCCAACGTGCGGGAGGCCCTCGAGGCCACCGGGGCCTGGGGCGTGGACGTGTCCAGCGGGGTGGAGCGGGAGCGCGGGGTGAAGTCCCCGGAGCTGATCCGCGCGTTCGCCGAGGCGGCGCGGACCGCACGGGCGTGACGTAGGACGGCGGCCGCGGGGACGGTCGGCGGGGCCGATCCGCAGGACCGATCCGCAGGGGCGGCCCGCACGGCCGTACTGCAGGGCGGTCCCGCAGGGGGCTCACCGTCAGTCGCGCAGCGAATTCATCTGATTACTCTTGGCGAGGATTCGGGTGTGCGTCCCCGCCCGGATGGGCAGACCGCACCCATGGACAGGGACATGGCCGGATGGCTGCGGCGACTGGCAAGCAGGCTCGCCCCGAGGGGCGGTGCCGGCGCGGTGGGCTTCACGCCGCGCCGCGCACCCGTCTTCACCGCGGACTTCACCTCCCCCGCCCAGTGGGTCGCCGGACGCTCCTGGGCGTATCCCGACGGCGGCCCGGTCAACCCGGGCGACAACAAGCTCGACCACCTCGTCCCCGACCCCTCCTACAGCCGCGAAGGAGTCTTCCGCGCGACCCTGCGGACGGACGGGAACTGGGACAGCGGGCTGCTCACCACGGAGGGCAGTGACGAGGACTTCATGGTGCGCACCGGGGACGTGCTGGAGGCGAGGGTGCGGCTGCCGGGGGAGCTGGGGGCCTGGCCGGCGATCTGGACCTGGCGGGACGGCGGCCAGGAGATCGACGTCTTCGAGTACCACCCCGACAACCCGGACCTCCTCGAACTGTCCAACCACGTCCGGGAGGCTCACCGCTACCACCGGGACCCGTCGGTGCGGCCCGGCGCCTGGGTGGACCTGAAGGTGGAGTTCGGGCGGAACTCGGTCGTCTGGTGGGTCAACGGCGCCCGCGTGTTCGGCGACGGGAAGGGGGTCGGCCGCGCGTGGCGCGCGTACCTCATCGTCAACCTCTCGGTCTCGGCGGGCCGGTACCACCCGGCGCCGGACGCCGGGGTCACCGCGATGTCCTACGAGGTCTCCCAACTGCGGGTGTACCGGCGGTAGGGGGCCGGCGGCGGGGACCGGTTGGTGGGGGGTGCGGGGTGGGGGGTGGGGGGCTTGGCCGACCGTCGCGACGAGTGGGTGGCGGCCCGCTCCGTGCGCTCCGGCCGCTCCACGTGCTCCGCCCGCTCCGCCCGCTCCGCCCGCTCCGCCCGCTCCGTGCGTTCCGCCCGCTCCGGCCCCGCCGTGGTGGGCCGGAGCGGGCAGCGGGTCAGTTCGGGCCGTGGAAGTACACCGAGCGGACCTTGAGGTGTTCCGTGGCCGGCTTGCCGTGGGGGCGCAGCTTCCAGGTCGGGCCCTCGCAGTCGGCGCCCTCGTAGACGGTCACCCACTGGTCGGTGTTGTTGTGGGGCGTGTGGCCCGCTTCGATGGTGATCGCCGCGTTGATCTTGCCTACTCGGCGAAGTCCTTCAGGGCTTCAGTGTCGAGACTGATGCCGACGGGGGCGGGGATCTCCACGGTCTCGCCGTAAGCGAAGGCCGGGTCCTGGACGTACCGCCCCTCCTCGGGCTCGCTGTAGACGGTCAGGGTGTGGCGGTCCCGGTCGATGAGGAGATAGATCGGGATCCCGGCGGCGGCGTAAGCCTCCCGCTTCTCGTTACGGTCCCGGCTGTCCGTGTCGGAGTCGTGGGAGGTCACCTCGGCGACCATCAGGACATGGGCGGGGTCCGCCCATTCGCCCTTGCCCGCGAATGTGCCACGAGGGGCCAGCGATCCGTCCGGGCGGGCGCGGCCGGCGCGGTATCGCTCGACCACCAACCCTTGTTCCGGGTACAGCGCCAGATCGGGGCGCTGTTGCATGCACTGCAGAAGCAGCCACATGGCGATCTCTGCGTGGTCGCCGTCAGGCACAGGCTTGACCTCTAGCTTTCCCGCGATGAATTCGAGCGTCACGGTCTCGGGAGCGCCGCGCTCAAGTTCTTCGAAGTCATCGAGGGCCATCTGCGGGCGCTTGGCGGAGCTAGCGGTCATGGGGTCGCCTCCTCGACTCCATACTGCCCTCTGCGCCTTGTGGCGGACCGTCTGAAGCGCCATGTGTGACTCCGTTCGGCTACGGCTGCGGCACACGCTAGTGGCATATGACCGAGCGTATCGACTCCATAGCGTGAAGTTAACGCGCTGGGGTGATCTGATCAGAGGCCGGTGACCCGTCGACCGGTTCACCTTCGGCGGCAACGTCATCCGGACGGGAACCGAGTCCTACCGCCTCGCCGCGACCAAAGCCCAGGCAGAGCGAGCAGCCGGCTGAGGGGCTTAGGAGCTGCGTCCTGAGGCGCTGACGGGGTTCCAGCTTCGATCTCCCGTAGCAGTTCCCCGTCCTCGTCATAGAGTTCAAGGCTGAACGGCATGCCGAACCGGGTCAGTAGCGCTGCCAGATCCTCGAACCGCTGAGGATCGACGACTCCGTTCAGAAGCGTGTCACCCTCGGTCGGATCGACCTCGAGGCGACACCAGCCGGTCTCGACTTCATACGACTCCCACGAAGCCGACCTGGAACTCCAGCCGACCCCGATGAACCGCTCGGCCACCAACGAGGCACTCGGGGCCCCTGCCAGGCCGCCACACACGTTGTTGTTGATCTCAAGCCAGGCGGGATCGAGCGGCTGTCCTTCATCGGATATGTCCACAGTTGGATTATCGGCCGGGACGCTTGCTGAGCCGGCTGAGCTGAGACTCGTAGTCGGGCAGGTCGATGCTGCTGGTCTTCTGCCCTTCCTTGAGCATCCAGTTCAGGAGGGGGCGCCTGCTCAGGAGGCCGTTTCGGATGTGGAGGCCGATCGTGGTGGCCGGGGCGAGGAACTTGCCGGTGCGGCTGCCGCCCTTCTGGCAGCCCTGGGCGTAGCCGCGCATCGCGTTCTCGTACCGGCTGAAGGCCGCACGGTGGCCGTCGTTGGCCAGCGCGAGTTCGCCGGCCAGTACATAGGCGGCCACCACGCCGGTTCCGGTGCCCATGCCGCCGATCGTCGCGCCGCAGGCGGCGTCCCCGACGAGGCCGATGCGCCCCACGGACCATGTGGGCACGTCGGCCCGGCTGATCGAGTCGAAGTACAGCTCCGGGGCCCGGTGCAGGGAGTCGAGGAGTCGTGGCACCTCCCAGCCGAGCCCGCCGAATGCCGTGACGATCAACGCCTTCTGTTGCTCCAGGTCATGGCGGTCGTACGTGGCCTGGGGCGCGGCGAAGACGAAGAAGGCGCGGGCCTTCGCGGCGTCCCGGTGATCGCCGCCGACGCTGGCGAGTCGGCCCGGCGTGTTGTAGCCCACCGAGCCCCGCCCGAAGCCCAGGTCGTTGGGGAGCTGCCAGGTGGCTGCGTAGTAGCCGAGATGGCGGACGAAGCTCTCCTCGGGGCCGAAGGCGAGTCGGCGCACGTTGGAGTGCAGTCCGTCCGCACCGATCACGAGGTCGAACTCGCGTGGTGCGCTGTGCCGGAAGGTGACCTGTACACCTCCGGCAGTCTCGGTGAGGCTGGTGATCGAGTCGCCGAAGAGGTATTCGGTGTGCGGGCGACTGCGCTCGTAGAGCACCCGGGCCAAATCGCCGCGGAGTACCTCGACGTCGCCGCCGGCGAACTCGGCAGGCAGGTGGAGAAGGGGCCGGCCGTGTTCATCGACGAAGCGGATGGGGCTGCCGCCGGTTTGCATGCGGCGAAGCTCCGTGAGCACACCCATGCGCTCCAGCACGGTGAGGTGCGTTTCTCCGCGGAAGTCGACGGCTTGGCCGCCGTCGCGCAAGGTCGGCGCCAGCTCGACCACGGTGGGCTGGAACCCGTAGCGGCCCAGCCAGTAGGCCAGGGCCGGACCGGCGATGCTGGCACCGGAGATGAGGACGTTCTTGCTCAGGGAGACCACTCCTCACAGAAACTGTGTCCACCGGATACTGATTATTAATGTGTACGGTAGACACAGTTTTGGTGGTTGGCAACCCCGCAGATGGGAGCGGAGAAGTGAGCGAGAAGTGAGCGGAGAAGTGAGCAGCGAGCGGAGCGAGGCCGTACGGCTGCTCTGGGGCCCGCACCCGAAGCCCTCACGGGGGCCCAAGCCCGCACTCAGCCTGGACCGGATCGCGCGGGCCGGCATCGAGATCGCAGAAGCGGAGGGGCTGGCCGCTGTGTCGATGCAGCGGGTTGCCGGGCTGCTGGGCGTCACCAAGATGGCGCTCTACCGGTACGTGCCCGGCAAGGCCGAGCTGGTCGCGTTGATGGTGGAGGCCGCGATCGGCGAGGCACCACCGCCGGACGGACCGCGCTGTGGGTGGCGCGAGCAACTCAGCGACTGGGCCTGCCGACTGGTCGGTGTCTTCCAGCAGCACCCATGGCTGCTGGACGCAACCGTCGGCCAGAGGATCCTGGGCCCCGGGGAGCTTGCCTGGATGGAGCAGGCCCTCGCCGCACTGGACGGCACGGGCTTCTCGGGCGCCGAACGGCTGGACGCGGTCGTCCTGCTGTCCGGCCACGTGAGGGGAGCCGTACAGCAGGCCCGCGCGGCAGGTCCGGCGGGCAACCCCGAAGCGCAACTCATCGTCACCCTCGGGGAACTGATGCAGACGCACGGCGAGCACTACCCCGCTCTGACTGCCGCGTTGGCCTCGGTGACCCAGCACGGCGGGCAGGACCAGGGATTCGAGTTCGGCCTACAGCGGATCCTGGACGGTTTGGGTCTACTCATCGCCCAGCGTTCGAACTGACCTGGACGGTGCTGGTCGGTCGGCGGCGACGGCCGCCGTACGGGGATGGGGCGATGAGCCGCGCTTCGGGGGGCTGGCGGGGGTCCGTGCCGGGTGCGTGGCAGAGCGCGCCGCCGGGTCAGTCCGTACGCAGGCGGGCGTGGAGGTGTTCGTCGTGCCAGCCGTCCACGTGGAGGAGGGCGCCGCGCATGGTGCCTTCCAGGGGGTAGCCGGCCTTCGTCGCCACGCGGCAGGAGGCCGGGTTGGCGGCGGAGTGGTAGCGCGCGATCCGCTTCTGGGCCTCGGCCGAGGTGAACCGGTCCGTACGGTTCCAGTGTCGGATGTCCGGGTCGAGGTCGGCCGAGATCAGCGAGGGGGCGTCGTCGGGCTCCCAGGGGCGCAGGTGGAGGCCCTTGGCGCCGGGGAGGCCGAGTACCGGCTGGGGGAGCGCGCTCGTCCGCCCGGACGGAACGACCGCCGGTATCTCCTCGCAGGCGCGGAACAGGGACAGGAGCGCCTTGGCCGTGGGGCTCTCGCCGTCGAAACCGTGGCTGCGGTCCGGCCGTTCGGGCACCGCCGGGCCGGTGAGGAGGCCCCGGTTGCAGGAGAAGCAGGGGACGACGGCTTCGGCTTCAGGGGGGATCTCCATGCCCGCGAGTATGCCGAAGGTCTTGCCTGAGCCCAACGCCCTGCCTGAGCAGGGCGTTGGGGACGGGAGCGTGGGGCAGCGGGAGGGTCGGAGAGGGAGTGGGGAGCGCGGAGTGGGGAGTGTGCCGGTGGGCCGGGTCAGGCCAGCGCCGGTTCCGTTGCGGGTTCCGGGGCGGTGGCGGCCGCCGGCTCGGGGTCGTGGTTCAGGTCGGTCAGCATCTGCCGCGTGAAGCCGAAGAAGTAGGTGGCGGCGAAGCCGACGAGGTAGCCGACGGCCAGGCCGCCCGCGTAGATCGCGATGGTCATGCCCATCCCGGACTTGCCGTCCAGTAGCGGGAACAGGGCCCAGCCCGAGGGGCCGATGGCGGTGGAGCCGAAGGAGGTGCCCAGTTGGTTGGAGAGGCCGACGAAGGCTCCGCCCGCCGCGCCGCCGACGCAGGCGGTGATGAAGGGGCGGCCGAGGGGGAGGGAGACGCCGTAGATCAGGGGCTCGCCGACACCGAGGAAGCCGGCCGGGAGGGCGGACTTGATGGTGGAGCGGATCGAGCGGTTGCGCGGGAGGCGGTAGTAGACGGCGATGGCCGCGCCGACCTGGCCCGCGCCCGCCATGGCGAGGATGGGGAGCAGGACGGTGTAGCCGGTCTGCTCGATCAGGGTGGTGTGGATGGGGATCAGGGCCTGGTGCAGGCCCAGCATCACCAGCGGGAGGAAGAGGCCGCCGAGGACCAGGCCCGCGAAGGCGCCGCCGGTGGCGAGGAGCCAGGTGGCGAACGTACCGATGGCGCTGGAGACCTCACCGGCGACGAACATCAGACCGAAGATCGTGACGAGGCCGGAGATCAGGACCGTGAGGGTGGGGGTGACCAGGACGTCCAGGGCTTCCGGGACCCACTTGCGGCACCACTTCTCCACCTGGACGGCGAGCAGGGCCGCCGCGAGGGCGCCCAGGACGCCGCCCTGGCCCGGGGAGAGGTGCTGGCCGAAGGCGTCGATCTTCGTGACGCCCGGGAAGACGATGATCGCGGCGACGGCGCCGCCGAGGATCGGCGTGCCGCCGAACTCCTTGGCCGTGTTGTAGCCGACGAAGACGGCGATCAGGGACATGAAGCCGGTGGCCATCGCGGCGAGGGCCGGTACGACGGCGGGCAGCCAGCCCATGTTCGTCATGAAGCCGTTCAGGCCGGCGATGATGCCGCAGCCGATCAGGGCCGGGATCAGCGGGACGAAGATGTTCGCGATGCGGCGCAGGAACAGTTTGACGGGGGTGGAGTTCTTCGCCTTCCGGGCGTTCTTGATGGCCGCGCCCTGGGCGGCGAGTTGATCGGCGGTGACGGCCCCACCGGCCGGGGCCGCCGAGCGGCCCTCCTCGACCAGGGCCTCGAACTCGGGCGTGACGCGGGCGACGGTGCCCGGGCCCAGCACGATCTGGTACGTGTCGTCCTCGACCACGCCCATCACGGCGGGCACCGCCTTGAGCGCCTCGTCCTGGACCAGCGAGCGGTCGCGCAGGGTGATGCGCAGGCGGGTCATGCAGTGCGCGATGGAGAGGACGTTGTCCGGGCCGCCGACCAGAGGAAGGATCGCGGCGGCTGTGACGCGGTTCTTGTCAGTGGACATGTGGTGTTCGCCTTGCTGCTCGGGTTCGGCCGGGGTCAGCGGGATCGGTGAGGGTCAGCGGGAGTCAGCGGGAGGTCTGGGCGAGCTCTGGGCGAGGTCTGGGCGAGGGCGGCCCGGAGGTGGCCCCGGGAAGCGGTGAGCAGTCCGGCGGCCGTGGGGCCGTCGACGCCGCCGAGGATGACGAGGATGGCCTGCTTGACCTCGCCGTCGGACGCGGTGAGCGCGGCCTCGATCTCCTCGTCCGGGGCGCCGGTCGCCAGCGAGACGATGCGGCGGGCGCGGGCGCGCAGCTTCTCGTTGGAGGAGCGCATGTCGACCATCAGGTTTCCGTACGTCTTGCCGAGCCGGATCATCGTGAGGGTCGAGATGAGGTTGAGTACGAGCTTCTGCGCGGTGCCGGCCTTCAGCCGGGTGGAACCCGTGAGGAGTTCGGGGCCGACGACGACCTCGATGCCGTGGTCGGCGGCCGCGGCGAGCGCGGAGCCGGCGTTGCAGGACAGGCCGACGGTGAGCGCGCCGCGGGCGCGGGCGAACTCGACGGCGCCGATCGCGTACGGGGTGCGGCCGGAGGCGGAGATCCCGATGACGGTGTCCTCGGCGGTCAGGGCCAGCGCGGTCAGGTCCTCGGCGGCCAGTTCCTTGGAGTCCTCGGCGCCTTCGACGGCCTTGACCATGGCGGAGGGACCGCCCGCGATGAGGCCGACGACTTCGGAGGGGTCGGTGTTGAAGGTGGGCGGGCACTCGCTGGCGTCCAGGACGCCCATCCGGCCGGCGGTGCCGGCTCCCGCGTAGACCAGGCGGCCGCCGCGGGCCATCCGCTCGGCGATCCCGTCGATGGCGGCGGCGATCTGCTCCAGCTGCCCGGCCACGGCGGCCGGGACGGTGGCGTCCTCGGCGTTCATGAGGCGGGCGATCTCCAGGGTGGGCAGCCGGTCGATCCCGGCCAGTTCGGGGCGGAAGGCCTCGGTGGTCAAGGTGGCGAGCTGGGCGCGGAGTTCGGCGTACGCGGTCATGGGTGGGGGCTCCTGGGCCGGCGGGCTGCTAGCGGGTGGTGCTGTCGCGCTTGATGGTGGGTACGGGGGTGTGGTGCCGGGGCGCGAGCGCCTCGTACGAGGCTGCGAGCGCGGGCGCGGCGGTCTCGTACGTCTGCTGCGCCACGCCGACGAAGAGGCAGTCGACGACGAGGAGTTGGCTGGTCCGGCTGGACATTGCGGCCGGGCGCAGCTGGGTCTCGCGGGCGGCGGAGGTGGCCAGTACGAGGTCGGCGTAGTGGACGACGGGGGCGTTCGGGCGGCCGGTGAGCGCGAGGGTGGTGGCGCCGCGCTCGAAGGCGATCCGCAGGGGCTCGATGACGTCGCCGGTGCCGCCGGAGTAGGTGATGGCGACGGCCACGTCGCCGGGGCGGAGCAGGACGGCGGTGGTGACGGCCAGGTGCGGGTCGTTGTGCGCGTGGGCGACGAGACCGATGCGCTGGAGCTTCTGGGCGAGGTCCTGGGCGACGAGGCCGGAGGCGCCGACTCCGTAGATCTCGATGCGGCGGGCTGCCGCGAGGGCGGAGACGGCCGAGCCGAGGGCGGCGACGTCGAGGCCGGCGGCGGTGTCGGCGAGGGTCTGCGCCTCCTCGTGGGCCAGCTTGGCGACGACGTCCGCGAGGGAGTCGTCGAGCGCTATGTCCACGGTGACGGCGGGCGCCGCGCCGGACTCCTGCTGCGCGGCGAGGGCGGCGAGCGCGAGGCGCAGGTCGCGGTAGCCGGGGTAGCCGAGGAGGCGGGCGGTGCGCACGACGGTGGCCTCGCTGGTGCCGGTGCGGGCGGCGAGGTCGGTGACGGTGAGCGCGGCGCAGGCGGCGGGGTCGGCGGCGACGGCTTCGGCGACGGCCTGCATGGAGCGGGTCATCGAGGGGCCGAGGCTGCGCACGCGGGCCCGCAGGGCGGCGGGGGCGGGGACGGGAGGTGCGGGGACGGGGGGCGCGGGGACGGGGGGTGCGGGTGCCGACTCGGGGTCGGTGCCGCCACTGCCACCCGTACCACTCGTACTAGGACCAGTACCAGTACTCCTACTACTGAAGGCTTCTTTCACATGCTTGCTCACGTCTGAAATCTATTTTCAGTCCGGGCGGGCGTCAAGACGCCACAAGGCACCTCACAAGGGTGCGTACGCCGGCGGTCAAGAGGACCTTCGCCACTTGGCCCGCGCGGGTCCACAATGTGTCCATGGACCACGCGACCCCTTTGGAACAGGCGCTGCACGCCGCCCGCGCCCTCGTACTCGCCGATCTCGTCGCGGGCGAGGCCGCCGAAGCCGATGTCGTCTCCCTCGTCGAGGACTCGGTCACGCACCGCCGTTGGTGGGTGGAGCAGTGGCCGGAGGGTGTCGACTACCTCGCCGGACTCGTCGCCCAGGACGTGAAGGACGCGCTGCTGCAGAAGCACGGGCGCTGGCCGCTGTGCCCGGTCTGCAACCACGGCGAGCCGCACGCGCTGGACGTGGAGCCCGAGCTCGGAACGGACCCGCAGTGGGTGTGCTCGGAGGCCGGCGTGCGGGTGGCGCCGGTGGGCGGGCTCGGACCGGTCTTCGGCGGGCGCGTCGAATGAGCCGCCGGTGACCGTGTACATCGACCCGCCGACCTGGCCGGGCCACGGCCGGATGTGGTCGCACCTGGTCAGCGACGTCTCGTACGAGGAGCTGCACGCCTTCGCGGCATCGATCGGCTGCCCGCCCAAGGCCTTCGAGCGCGACCACTACGACGTGCCCGAGCAGCGGTACGCGGACGCGGTGGCCGCGGGCGCGGTCGAGATCGGCAGCAAGGAACTGGTCCGCCGCCTGACCCGGGCGGGCCTGCGCCGGCCGAAGGGACGCCCGGCGTAGGCCCTGCGGGGTGCTCGGCTAGACCTTCCCGGTCGCGGCCGTTAAACCTTCTCGGTCGCGGCCGTCAGCGGCGGCGTCGACGTGGCCACCAGGCGGGTCCGGGCGGGGGTGCGGCGGTCCAGGCGGAGGGACACGAGGCCCAGGGCGATGGCGGTGACCGTCATCGCGGCGCCGGCCCAGGCGGTGGCGGAGAAGCCGTAGCCGGCGTCGATGACGGTGCCGCCGAGCCAGGGGCCGCCGGTGTTGCCGAGGTTGAAGGCGGCCGTCGTCGTCGCCCCGGCCAGGGTCGGGGCGGCGCCCGCGACGTTGAACATGCGGGCGTTGAGCGCCGGGGCGGTGAAGAACGCCGAGAAGCCGATCAGGAACGAGAGCCCGATCGCGGCCGCTGCCGTGGAGGCCAGCAGGGCCAGCGCCGCCAGGAAGACGGTGGAGGCGGTGATCCCCCAGAGCATCACGCCGAAGAGGTGCGCGTCGGCGATCCGCCCGCCCAGGGTGGTGCCCAGCAGCGCGCCCACCCCGAAGAGGCCGAGGATCCACGGCACCCAGCCGGAATCCAGCCCGGCCACGTCCGTGAGCAGCGGGGACAGGTAGCTGAACGCGCAGAACACGCCGCCCGCGGCGAGCGCGGTGACGCCGATCGACAGCCAGACCTGGCGGTCGCGGTAGATGCGCAGCTCGCGCGAGAGCGTCGGCTTCTCGGCGGGCAGCGGGATCCGCGGGATCAGGGCGAGGATGCCGGCGAGCGCGATGGCGGAGGCCGCGCCGACCGACCAGAACGCGGAACGCCAGCCCAGGGTCTCGCCGAGGAACGCCCCGGCCGGGACGCCGAGGACGTTGGCGATGGAGAGCCCGCCGATCATGACGGCCATGGCGCGCGCCCGCTGGTGCTGCTCGACCATGGCGATGGCGACGGCCGCGCCGACGGCCCAGAAGCCGGCGCAGGCGAGTGCGGAGACGATGCGGGAGGCGAAGAGCAGCTCGTACGAGGGGGCCAGCGCGCCCGCGACCTGCCCCAGGCCGAAGAGGCTGATGAGCGAGACGAGGGTGGTGCGGCGGGGCAGCCGCAGCGTGGCGACGGCCAACAGTGGCGCACCGATGACCATGCCGATCGCGAAGGCGGATATGAGCAGGCCCGCCTGGGGAATGGTGACGCCCATGTCATCGGCGATGGGCGGCAGGAGCCCGGAGAGCATGAACTCGCTGGTCCCGAGTGCGAAGACGGAGAGGCCGAGGACATAGACGGCGACGGGCATGCGGGCGCGGGTGCGTTCGGCTGCAACGGGCATGAACTACATCAACCGTCGCCGGCGTGATCGGATTCCCCCCGTTTCGTATCAGGTGTGTGAAATGAGCCGCTCGAGCTCCGCCGCCAGGTTGGCGCGGGCCGGGGCCTCCCAGTGCGCGGCCCCGTACGGGGTCCGGAAGAGCCGGGGCAGGGCCAGGAGCTGGCGCAGGACGGCGGCGCGGCCGTCGCGGAAGGCCCCGTCGGGGACGAACCCGTACTCGGCGCGCACGGCCGCCGCGTACGCCGCGTACTCGGCCGGGGTGCCCGCGAGGACGGCGAGGTCCGCGTCGCACAGGACCTCGCCGTTGGTGTCGCCGGGAGCGGGGTCGTGGGTGACGGTGAGGCGGACGAGCCGGGCCACCTCGGCGGTGGTGGCCGCGTCGATGCCGAGCTCGGGGAGGGCGCGCTCGGCGAGGGCGGCGCTGCGCTCCTCGTTCTCGGACCGGTCGGGACGGTAGACGGCGTCGTGGAACCAGGCGGCGAGCTCGATGGCGGCCGTGTCCGGGGCGGCCGTGTCCGGGGCGGCCGGGTTCGGGGCGGCCGGGTTCGGGGCGTCCGCGTCGTCCGCCGTGTGCGCGGCGAGTACGTCGATCCGTGCGAGTACGTCGGCCAGGTGGGCGGTGGTGTGGAACTTGCGCTGCGGCTCCGCCCAGGCCGTCAGGAGGCGGTCGGCGTAGGGGGCCGGGTCGCGGTCGGCCGGGGCCCCGGCGGCAGTGGTGGCGCTCTGCCAGCGGGCGCGGAGCTTCTTCTCGCGATGCGTCGCGTCGGATGTCATGCGCACATTGTGGTGGTGGCGTGATGGTGCTGGTGAAGCGTGGGTGAAGGCCCGTACCCTGGATATTGGACTAGACCTATTTCCATTACGGGACTAAGGATGGGATTACATGAGCAACCGTGCGCTCCTGGAGGTGATCGCCCTCGACGTGGAGGACGCGGTCGCGGCCCGGGCCGGTGGGGCGGACCGACTCGAACTGGTCACCGACATGGCCGCCGACGGGCTGACCCCGTCGCGCGAGACCTTCGCGGCGATCAGGGAGGCGGTCGACATCCCGCTGCGCGTGATGCTCCGCAGGGCCGACGGCTTCTCGGCGGGCTCCGCCGAGGACCTGGAGCGGCTGGTCGCGGAGGCGCGGGCGCTGCGCGCGGAGGGCGCGGAGGAGTTCGTGCTCGGTTTCCTGAACCCGGACGGCGGCCTCGACCTGGCCGCCGTCGAGGCGCTCCTGGCGGAGCTCGACGGATGCCGGTGGACGTTCCACCGGGCGATCGACCGGGCCGGCGACCGGGACCAGCTCCGCAAGGCGCTGGCCGAGCTGCCCGGCCTGGACACGTACCTGACCGCGGGCTCGGCGGCCGGGGTCGGCGAGGGTCTGCCGGTCTTGCTGGCCGAGGCGGAGGCGGCGAAGGCGGGGGCGCCCGGCTACGAACCGCGGATCCTGGTCGGCGGCGGCCTGGCGCTGTCGCACCTGCCGGTGCTGTGCGAGGCGGGCATCGACGCCTTCCACATCGGCGGCGCGGCCCGTCCCTCCGGGTGGGGGCGGCCGGTCTCCGCGGCCGCTGTCGCGGACTGGCGGGCCGTCCTGGGCTGAGCCGGCCCTTCGCCTGCCGAGCCGGGCCGGGCCGCGCCTCAGACGCCGGCGGGGCTGGATTTGGCGCCGCGCCGGGCCCGGGCCTTACGGGTCCGGGCCGGCCCGGGGAGGGTTGGGTCAGGCCAGGGCCGCCGGCAGCGGCGCCGCATGGACGAGGGTCAGGCCCGATACGGCTCGGGTGAGGCAGACGTACAGGCGGCGCAGGCCGGTGCGTTCGTCGGGCTCGCCGCTGACCACCGCCGACGGCTCGTCCAGGACGACGTAGTCGTACTCCAGACCCTTGGCCAGCGACGCCGGCACCAGCGTCAGCCGCGCCCGCGCCGTGGTCTCCTCGCCGGGCGAGAGGTACGGGAGCCCCGCCGCGGCCAGGGCCTGCGCCAGCTCCGGGATCCGCGCGTCCGCCGCGATCAGGCCGATCGACCCCTCGTGCGCCAGCGAGGACCGGCAGGCCTCGATCACCGAACCGGTGAGGTCGCACGACGACGCGACCGGCGTGACGACCAGCGAGCCCGGGGTCTCGCGGACCGAGGAGACCGGGGCCAGGCCCGGGGAGATCGACGGGAGCAGGCGGGACGCGTAGGCGATCACCTCGCGCGGCACGCGGAAGCCCGCCGTCAGCTCCTCCAGCACCGCGCCCGGCTTGCCCAGGTGCCCCAGCGCCTCGTCCCAACTGCGCGTCGCCCACGGGGTCGTGCCCTGCGCGAGGTCGCCGAGGACCGTCGCCGAGCCGGTCGTGCAGCGTCGGCCGACCGCCCGGTACTGCATCGGCGAGAGGTCCTGCGCCTCGTCGAGGACCACGTGGCCGAGCGAGTGCGTGCGCTCCACCAGGTCCGTGGCCTCGTCGATGAGGACCAGGTCCGCCGCCGACCACTTCGCCGACTTCACGCTGCGCGGCGGCTTGGCCCACAGCAGCAGCCGCTGTTCGTCCCGCGACAGGATCCCCTCCGCGTGCGCCGCCAGGAACTCCGCGTCGGAGAGGAGGCGCAGCACCAGCTTGGCCGGTTCCACCAGCGGCCACACCGCCTTGACCACGGCCTTGACGGCCGGGTTGCGGGCCACCGCGTCCTGGACCCGGTCGTCCGGGGCCTCGCCCGCCTGCTCCATCCGTACGAGGACCGCGTGCGCGATCCGCTGCGGGAGGGCGTCGCGCGCGGCGCCGTAGCGGATGTCGCGGTTCTGGAGCTCCGCGACGATCTCGGCGATCTCGTACGCCGGCACGCGCCAGCGGCGCGACCCGCGGACGACCATCAGCGGTTCGACGGGCTCCGTCACGTGGGAGTGGACCGCGCGGCGCAGCACCTGCGCCATCCGGGCATCGCCCTTGACGACGGCGGTCGCGGCGGCGTCCGTGCCGCCCACCTCCGTGCCCGCGCGGGTGACCAGGTCGTCGACCGTGGCCTGCTTGACCTCCAGCTCGCCCAGGGCGGGCAGGACCTGCTCGATGTAGTGCAGGAAGGAACGGTTCGGCCCGATGACCAGGGTGCCGGTGCGGGCGAGGCGGTCGCGGTGCGCGTAGAGGAGGTACGCGACGCGGTGCAGGCCGACGGCCGTCTTGCCGGTGCCCGGGCCGCCCTGCACGCAGATCGAACCGGACAGGCCGGAACGGACGATCTCGTCCTGCTCGGGCTGGATCGTCGCGACGATGTCGCGCATGGGGCCGACGCGCGGCCGCTCGATCTCCTGCTGGAGCAGCTTGCTGACGGCCGTCGTCTCGGCGGGGTCGCAGAGGTGCTCGTCCTCGTACGCGGTCAGCTCGCCGCCCGTGTAACCGAAGCGGCGGCGCAGCGAGACGTCCTGCGGGTCGGCCTTCGAGGCCCGGTAGAAGGGCTGGGAGACGGGTGCGCGCCAGTCGATGACCATCGGATCGCCGCCCGCGTCGTGGACGTGGCGGCGGCCGATGTAGAACTGCTCGCCCTCCGCGCCTTCGGCGAGCTCGGCGCCGGGCGCGTGCAGGTAGTCGAGGCGTCCGAAGAAGAGGGGGGTGTGGGCGAGGTCCGCGAGGGCCTTGATGCGGTCGTCGATCTGGGCCTGCAGGACGATCGCGTTGACCCAGTTCGCGGTGACGTCGCGGATGTCGAGGGCCTCGACGTCCTCGCGCATCGCGCGGAGCGCGGACCGGGAGTCGGCGAGGTGGGCCCGCTCGCGGCCCAGGGGATCGGCGGCGCCGTCGGTGTCGGCGTCTGTCTCAGCCTGTGCGCCGACGTCTGTGTGTGCGTCTGCGTCTGAGGTGCCGTACGTGTCTGTGGGGACGTCTGCGTGGGCGTGCGCGGGCACGGAACTGCCTCCTGCTGCTTCAAGGGTGACTGCGTGATGCGGACGGACAGACCCGCCGGTTTCCGTCCGGCGGGCGGCTCTCCCCGGTACGGCAGCGGGAGGCGGCAAGAGCGGAGATTGTAGTCACCGGGCGCGTGGCGCGCGAACGAATATGACGACGGACGGGGCGGCTCCGGCCCGGAGCCGCGCACCAGGTCGGAGGTGCCTTCCCCCGATGCCCCCGAACGGGTGCCGTAGGGGTGCCGCTCGGCCGCCTCCTCCCTCGGGTAGAGCTCGTGGGGGGACGCATGAGCCGGTAGTCGTAGGCGGGAGGCCCGCAGGCTCCGACCCGCGGGCGATGTGCCGGGCGGGGCGAAAAGCCACCATGGATCCATGAGCACCGCAACCTTCATCCCGATCCAGGGCGCGCGCCCCGGGGGCACCTCCCGGCCGAAGGCCACAGGAGCCACCGCCATCTCCGACTCCCGGTCCCGCCACGGCGTCGGCGGCTTCCTGCGGGCAGCCAAGGTCTTCGCGGCGACCGCCGTGAGCGTCGTCGTCCTCGGTGAATACGCCGAGGACGCGGGCGTCATACGCCGCTGACGCCCTACCCCCCCGGCTGCGCCGCTCGCGCTCGGCGTGCTCTGCGTCGTCCCGGCGTCTCCATGGCCGACGGGCTCGTCCACGGCCTCTCCGCCGCCGAGTGGAGTCCGCCCGCCTCGTCCGTCAGTCCGCGGCCAGCAGCTCGTCCGCGTCCATGATCCGGTAGGCGTAGCCCTGCTCGGCCAGGAAGCGCTGGCGGTGCGCCGCGAAGTCCTGGTCGATGGTGTCGCGCGCGACGACCGAGTAGAAGCGCGCCTCGTGGCCGTCCGCCTTCGGGCGCAGGACGCGGCCCAGGCGCTGCGCCTCCTCCTGGCGGGAGCCGAAGGTGCCGGACACCTGGATGGCGACCGTGGCCTCCGGCAGGTCGATGGAGAAGTTCGCGACCTTCGAGACGACCAGCACGCTGATCTCGCCCTCGCGGAAGGCGTTGAAGAGCTTCTCGCGCTGCGTGTTGGAGGTCTCGCCCTTGATGACGGGCGCGTCCAGGTGCTCACCGAGCTCGTCGAGCTGGTCGATGTACTGACCGATGACCAGGGTCTGCTCGCCCGCGTGCTTGCGCACCAGCGCCTCGGTGACCTTCCGCTTGGTGGCGGTGGTCGCGCAGAAGCGGTACTTCTCCTCCGTCTCGGCGGTCGCGTAGGCGAGGCGCTCCGAATCGGTGAGGTTCACCCGGACCTCGACGCAGTCCGCCGGGGCGATGTAGCCCTGCGCCTCGATCTCCTTCCACGGGGCGTCGAACCGCTTCGGACCGATCAGCGAGAACACGTCCGACTCGCGGCCGTCCTCGCGCACCAGCGTCGCGGTCAGGCCGAGGCGGCGGCGCGCCTGGAGGTCGGCGGTGAACTTGAACACCGGCGCCGGCAGCAGGTGCACCTCGTCGTAGAGGATCAGGCCCCAGTCCCGGGAGTCGAAGAGCTCCAGGTGCGGGTAGATGCCCTTCCGCTTCGTCGTCAGGACCTGGTACGTGGCGATCGTGACCGGCCGGATCTCCTTGCGGGTGCCGGAGTACTCGCCGATCTCCTCCTCCGTCAGCGAGGTCCGCTTGATCAGCTCGTGCTTCCACTGGCGGGCGGAGACGGTGTTCGTGACCAGGATCAGCGTGGTCGCCTTGGCCTTCGCCATCGCACCGGCGCCGACCAGGGTCTTGCCGGCGCCGCAGGGCAGCACGACCACCCCGGAGCCGCCGTGCCAGAAGCCTTCGACGGCCTGCTGCTGGTAGGGGCGCAGCGCCCAGCCGTCCTCGTTCAGGTCGATCGGGTGCGCTTCGCCGTCCACGTACCCGGCGAGGTCCTCAGCCGGCCAGCCCAGCTTGAGCAGGGTCTGCTTGATCTGCCCGCGCTCGGAGGGGTGCACGGCGACGGTGTCGGCGTCGAGCCGGGCGCCGACGAGCGGGGCGATCCGCTTGGACCGCAGGATCTCCTCCAGCACCGGCCGGTCGGTGCTGGTCAGGACCAGCCCGTGGACGGGGTGCTTGGAGAGCGTCAGGCGGCCGTAGCGGGCCATGGTCTCGGCGATGTCGACGAGCAGCGCGTGCGGGACGGGGTAGCGGGAGAACTCCACGAGCGCGTCCACGACCTGCTCCGCGTCGTGGCCGGCGGCCCGCGCGTTCCAGAGGCCGAGCGGGGTGATCCGGTACGTGTGGATGTGCTCGGGAGCGCGCTCCAGCTCCGCGAACGGCGCGATGGCACGGCGCGCGGCGCCCGACAGCTCGTGGTCGATCTCCAGGAGGAGCGTTTTGTCGCTTTGGACAATCAGTGGACCATTCACGCGCGGCGCCCCGTTTCACTCAGGTCAAACCTCCAGTGTGCCGTACGCCGGCGGAACAAACGAGCCGCGGGACGGCGTGTGTCCGTCGTTCAGCCGCGAGGAGGGTTGTCAAACGATGCCGGGACCTCGTCCGCCCAGTATTCGTGGGCGAGGTCCTTGGCGGTCCAGCCGTGGCACGCGATTCTCGGTGCGCCGTGCTCGTCGGCGAAGGGCAGGCAGATCGCGAAGTTCCGCCTCTCGTCGTGAGCCATCAGCGTGAGGAAGCGGAGCATGGACTGTTCCACCCCGCGTACACAGACGTCGGCCGAGTCCTGATAGCGGAGGGTACGAAAACTTTCGGCGTGCGGACGTGAATAGAACAAGGGGAAGGCGCCCGTGTCGTTGTCGCGCTCGGTCCCTGAGGCGTTCCGGGGGTCGTTCGGATCCGGAATCAGGCACCACTCTCCGGTGGCTTCCCCGTTCTCCTGCCTCATCAGGGTCCAGAAGGGCTGTCCCACCGCGGACTCCGCCGGGCAGGCGATCGGGGAGATCATGGCGGCGATCACATTGCCGAGGTGGGGAAGATCCCCTCCGGCGTAGTGGACGATTCCGTGGTCCTGAAGGTACTTGCGCGCGGCGGGCTGGAAGCCGCTCTTCGAAATGAAGATCCCGATGGTGCTGGGCAGATCCCTGATCTTCCCGGCGAAAGCGATGGCGTCGTCGCGTTCCACGGGACGACGGGTGTCCTTGCACTCGATGGCCACCCTGTGGTGGAGACCTGCCACATCGAACTCGTAGAAGATGTCGATGTTGTAGGAGTTTCCGTGGTTGTCGAAGACCGTCGCTCGCCTAGACACCGAGATGTTTCGCCCCTGGGCTCCCAGCAGGGTCTGATAGACGAACTGGACATAACTTTCGAAGGATTCGCCCGTATTCTTCAAGAGTGCTCCGATCGTGAGGCAGGGATTGCGCGCTCTTCGATCTCCTCCATGAGGAGCCGCAGAGTGAGCGAGTGCTTTTCCGGTGGCAGGGCATCCAGCGCGCCCCGCGCGTAAGCGGTCCCACCGGATACGTCGCCGGAGCGGGCAAGCATGAGGCCACGGTGCATCTCGAGATGAGTCGCGAACCGAGGCAGCTCTGCGGGTAGTTCACGCCGCGCCGCTTCCTGTGCCTGAACTGCCCCTTGTTCGTCACCCAGGCGGGCCAGGAGGAGCGACAGGAAGACATTCATGCGCCACCAGGGCACGGCGTAGTCGCTGGTCTGCTCGTAGGAACCGGCCTTGTCGAAGATTCGCCGGCCGTCCTCGGCGAGCTTGAGTGCCGTGGCTCGGTCACCTCGAAGCGCTGCGGCGTGAGCCTTGCCCATTACGGCGTTCAGGAGGCCCAGAGAGGGCCGTTCCGATATGGCCAAGGCCTGGTCCGCGAGCACATCGGCGACTCCCAACGATGCCCCCTCGTAGCCCAGGGCGATAGCAGCACGTCCACGCACCCACACTCGTGCGTCATCGTCTCCGGACTCGTCTGCGGCTCTCGCTGCCATCCGGTACCAGTGGACAGCTTTGGAGCCATCCGAACCCGGAAACGTCTTGGCGTACAGGGTCATCAGACGGGAGGCGACCGACCACAGCCGGGGGGTGTCTAGCTGCTGCTGGACGACGACGAGTTCACCACTGATGCGACGCTGAATGTCGGCAGCCCCAAGGCTCATGTATTCCGTGCCGTAGGTGGTCAGCTTGGCCTCCCAGGCGTCCACTGAGGGCCCGCCGGAGAGTCGGGCAGCGAATCCTGCGGACAGCAGGTCTGAGGCCACGACAGGGGCTATGGCGACCCCTGCCACGTCGGTGAGGAACTCGCGTCGGTCCACTTGGCCTTCCAGGACAGCTAGGGGCACGTCGAGCGTGGCGGACAGCGCGGCAAGGTAGAACGCGCCGGGCGTCACCTTGGAACGCTCCCAGTTGCTCACGTACTCCCGCGTGAGCGTGGTGCCGTACGCCGTGTTGATCGCTGACGCTAACCGCCCCTGGCTCCACCCGCGAGCCTTGCGGAGATCACTGATCAGTGCCCCGAGTTCCATGGGCTCAGCCTGCCACCCGGAGTGCCACTAGACAGCCCTCTTTCCTTCCGCCGGCTGGGGTTGCCACTAGGGATCTCACTAGGCCGTGCAATTGGAGGGGCCGATGGTTAGAGCACGCTCGATGGGCAACGCAGAGGGGTGCGGCATGGTGGCGACGGCACAGCGGCTTTGGGTTCAGGTGCCCCAGCGGGACCCCTTTGAGCGGCCTGACGCGGAGCCCCACCCCGGGTGCGATGTGTGCGCCGCCCTGGTGAACCAGCGGGCCGCGTATCGGAGCGAGCGCAACGCATCCGGGGTCACTGACTGCAATGTGGAGATCCGGCAGCACCCGCACCCGGGACGGAAGCGGTGACCACCGTCATGCGGTACGTACAACACCGCATCACCTCTCATCCCACCGGGGAGATCAGCGTGTCGGCGCAGTGTCTCGACCCTGATTGCCGATGGGCGTCAGCGGTGATCCCGGACGTGGCCGCCGTGGACGTGGCGTGCCTGTCTCACACGGGCCGTACGGGTCACCCCACGTTCGCGAGGAGGTACGAGGACGTGGCCCTTGTGACGCGCGTCGAGTAGCCCCTTGAACGGCCCCGTCCGGCGCCGGTTAGCGGACAGCCGGGCGGGGCTTCCCGCTCAGCTCCCCGGCGGGCTAAGTATGTGTATCGGGCTTGATCGAATGGACAATCAGTGGACCATTCACGCGCGGCGCCCCGTGTCACTCAGGTCAAACCTCCAGTGTGCCGCATCGCCACTTGATCGGGAACATGCCGCTCGGACGGCTTCGGGGGCCGGTGGCCTCAGGCCCGGCCGGCGGCGAAGGCGAGGATGGCGGGGGCGGCCTCGCGCAGGGTGGGGAAGTGACGGTGGCTGCCGGGGGGCGGGGTGGGGGTGTTGACGGACCAGACCGTCATGCCCGCGCTCAGCCCCGAGCGGATGCCCGAGGGGGCGTCCTCGACGACCAGGCAGTCCCGCGGATCAGCGCCCAGGCGCCGGGCGCCCAGCAGGTACGGGACCGGGGACGGCTTGCCCTCCGCGACGCAGGCGGCGTCGACGAGGACCGGGGCAACTGGCAGGCCGGTGCGGGCGAAGCGGCCGCGCACGCGGTGTTCGTAGTTCGAGGTGACCAGTCCCCAGCGGGCCGGGGGCAGAGCGCCCAGCAGCTCGGCCGCGCCGTCGAAGGCCTCGTAGACGCCGCTGCGCACGTCCTCGTCCTCCAGCGCGTGGAGCGCGGCCAGGCACGCCTGCGGGTCCTGGTCCGGGGCGACGGCCGCGAAGGTCTCCAGCGGCCGGGTCCGCAGCGCCACCGCGTGGACCTCGTCCGGATCCAGGCCGTACCGGACCGCCCAGGTAGCCCAGACCCGGCGCTGATTGGCGACGGCGTCGATGAGCGTGCCGTCGACGTCGAACAGGACGTACCGGGGAGCGGGGGCGAGAGCGGGCACGGGCGGGGACCCGGCCGTAGATCCGGCCGTAGATCCGGCCGTGGATCCGGCCGTGGATCCGGCCGTGGATCCGGCCGTGGATATCTCGGTGGATCCGTCCGCTGATTCGAATGTGCTGGTCACGACGGGATCATGCCAGGCCCCGCAGCGGCGGCTGATCGGTAGGTACTCGTGCCGGAGCACGACGCGCGGGAAGCGGGACGGCGCGGGGGTCCGGCACATGGTGTGCCGGACCCCCGCGCCGTCGTCGGAGGGTGGGACTAGCCGCGGACGGCCTTGCGGCGGCGGGCGCCGAGCCAGGCGGCCGCTCCGCCCAGGGCGATGAGTGCGGCGGCGAGGGCGGTGTAAAGGCCGGTGTTGGAGTCGGATCCGGTGTGCGCGAGGGAGCCGGTCGCGACGGGGGCGTTCGCCGCGATCGGGGTCGTGGAGGCCACCGGGGTGGTGGTCGTGGAGCCGGTCGGGGCCGGGGTGGTGGGCGCGGGGGTGGCCGGAACCGGCTTGGTCGGGGCCGGGCTGGTCGGGGCCGGGGTGGTGGGCGCGGGGGCGGCGGGGCCGAGCGAGAACTGCTGCGAGTTCTCCACGAAGCTGAAGACGAGACCCTCGGTCAGGTGGACCTGGGCGGTCGCCTTGGCCTTGGTGAGCTTCTTGATCTGGGACTTCGGGCCGAGCTTGAGCTGCACGTACGTGACGCGGTCGCCGGAGGCGGCGCCGAAGCCCTTGGGGATGACCGGCATGTTGACCTCGCCGTGCGCGACCTTCACGTCCTTCCACTGGCCGTCGACCCTGACGCGCGCCTGGAGGTCGGCCTTGTTCCGGTCCTCGTCGGGCAGGTCGACCGAGAACCAGGTGCCGAGGGCGGAGTTGAACTCGCCGTCGCCGGTGACCGAGTAGCGCAGGGCCATCATCCGGCAGTCGTCACCGCCGTTGACCTCGCAGGGGCCGAGCTGCTCGAACGCGGCCTTGAGGGTGCCGGGCTTCGTCGCCGGGCTGGTCTTGAAGGTCAGGGAGGGGACGTCGCCGCTCGGGTGGCTGTAGTTCGGTACGGCCAGCGTGAAGTCGCCGTTGACGGTCGGGTAGCTCGCGCCGAGGCCGATGGTGATCTTCCAGGTCAGCTTCCCGCCCGCGGGGATCTCGAAGGGCTCGAACTCCTTCGGGCCGGTCGGGTAGAACATGCCCTGCCAGCCGCCGTCCTGGTGTCCGATGCGGGCGGTGGTCGCGGGGGCGTTCACCGCTTCGACCTTGAAGGACACGTCGCCGTCCTGGACGGGGCTGTTGCCGGTGTGGTCGAGGATCGCCCACGGGTGGTAGGCGGAGACCTTGTCCGTCGGGTTGGCCACCGTCAGTTCGAAGGTCTGCGCCGCACCGCCGCGGGTCAGCGGGCCGCTCGGTACCGGGGCGGTCATCGTGGTCTTCAGACCCGTGGAACCGTCTTCGCTTCCGGCCGCGTGGGCCGACAGCGGCATCAGGACGGTACCGGCGATGGCGGCGGCGACGACGGCGGCGGAGGTGTTGCGGAGGGCGGCGGTGCGAGCGGACATGGTGGACTCCCCCAGGAATCTTCAAGATCAGATGGCAGTGGCGGCCGAGAGGCCGAGAGGCGGAGCGGAGGATGAGCGGCCGAGCGAGGTGTGGCCAGGGGGCACCTCCCGGCGGTAGCTGGGGGAGGTCGAACGCCTGGCGTGTGGTGCGGTTCTCGCTGGCGGTCCGGTTGCTTTCCCCCCGGTCGCTGCTGCGATGAACTGATCTTCACACGGAGCGCGTCTCCGACCCGTCGTCGGAACGTCACCGCTGTGCAACAGCGGCAGTTACGCGCCATCTGACCTGCGGAAACGGAACCACTCGACCTGTTTGGCCCCAGGGGCGTCGATGCCGGGGAGCCCCGGACTCCCGCTAGACCTGATCCTCCGCCAGTTCCGCGACGCCCGTGATCCGGTGCAGGGCGTACGTCCGGACCTCGTCCGCGGTGTGGTCGTAGCCGGTGACGAAGCCGCCCTCCACCCGGACCGGGGCGATGACCCGCTGGCTGGCCGCCCCGTCCGCGTTGACGTAGCCGATCCACACCGCCGAGCCGGTCAGCGCGGCCGCCTGCACCGTCGCCAGGGTCTCCGCCGCGCTGGTGCGCGGGAGTGCGCCCGCCGCGCCGCCGGCGGACCCCGAAGTCCCGGAGGCCGCAGGCTCCTTGCGCACCGCCGTCGCCGCCGCGTCGCCCGCTCGGATGGCCCGTAGCGCCGCGCCCAGCAGGGTCGCGTCCGGCACCGGCGGCCCGTCCGGGACGGGTACGGGCGCCGAGCGGGCCGGCGTGCGGTGGGCGTCGGCGCGGGAGACCAGGACGTCACCCGTACGGGATTCCGCGGCCGGTGCGTACCCCATGCCCCGCAACCCGTCCAGCAGCGCGCCCGGTTCGGCCTGCGCCGCCAGCACGGTGGGCGCGAGGCGGCGCAGTCCCAGGCCCGCCGAGCGCTTGTCGGCCAGGATCTCGTTGAGCATGCCGTCGTCGTCGCAGCGCACGTAGGAGGAGGCCGCGCCGACCCGGAGGTGGCCGTGGCGGCGCGCCACGTCGTCGATGAGGTACGACAACGGCTGCGGCACCGGGGTGCGGCTGTGCTCGGTCAGGAACGCCTGCAGGTCGACGGCCGTGTGGCCGGCGTCCAGGGCGCGGCGCACCGAGCCGGGCGTGAAGCGGTACACGGTGGCCCCGCCCTTGGACTCCACGTCCGCGAGCACGGCCAGGACGTCGGCGAGCGCCCGGCGCAGCGGCCCCGGGGCCACCGCCGTCAGGTCGGCCTGGAGCAGTACGTGGTCCACCGGCTCGGGCAGCAGCGGCGCGAGCAGCGGCGCCGGGTCCCCGCCCGCCAGCAGGGCGCGGCCG
>NZ_JAGGOW010000002.1 GCF_018614135.1 Streptomyces sp. ISL-66 | reverse complement strand
TCAGAAGACGGCTGCGCATCAGCCCTCCCTAGAAGCGGAGGCGGACAGTGCGGACTTGGGGTCGAGGATCCCCAGCAGGACATCGACGAGGAAGTTGATGACGAGGACGAGGGCGCCGTAGACGAGGATCACGGCCTGCGCCACTGGGTAGTCCTTCTGGGTGATGGCCTCGACCGTGCGCAGGCCGAGACCCGGCCAGGCGAAGACGTTCTCGACCAGGACGCTGCCGGTGATCAGCCCGCTGAGCAGCAGCCCGCCCATGGTCAGGGTCGCGGTGAGGGTGTTGGGCAGCAGGTGGACCGCGTACAGCCGCCAGGGGGGCAGGCGCTTGGCGTGGGCCAGGCGCATGTAGTCGGTGTCGAGTTCGCGCAGGGTCTCCACGCGGGCCAGGCGGGCGATCATCGCCGCCGGGGCGATGGCGAGGGCCGTGACGGGCAGCACGAAGGAGGCGGGCCCGGTGAGACCGGCCGGCGGAAGCAGGCCCAGCCCGAGGGAGAGGACAAGCAGCAGCGCCAGACCGTAGAGGTACTCGGGGATGGCGACCGCGACACCGGTGAGCGTGGTGAAGGCGGTTTCCGTGCCTCGCCGGCGTCCGTTGTGGGTTCGGACGGCGGCCCACAAGCCAAGGGGTACGGCCACGGCGAGGGCGACGAGGGTGGCCAGGACCGCCAGGGCCAGGGTGCTGGGCAGACCCTGGCCGATGATGTCGGTCACCGGCTGGGAGGAGAAGAACGAGGTTCCCAGGTCGCCCGAGACAAGGTCGCGGACGTAGTGCGTGAACTGGGTGAACAGCGGATCGTCGAGACCGAGTTCGCCCCGGCGCTGCGCGACGAGTTCCTTCGGGGCGGTGGGGCCGAGCATCCGGCGCAGCGGGTCGCCGGGGATCAGGTGGATCATCGCGAACGAGGCCACGACGAGCACGGCGAGGGAGCCGGCCAGGCGCAGCAGGTGCCGGGCGAAAAAGCCTGGCGAGAGCCGACGGGGGCGGCGCGGCCCCACGGCGGCAGGCGCTTCGTGCGGGACGAGCACATCGGAGGGGGTGGTCACTTCCGTCCTCCCGTCATGCGGATCGACGTCGGGTCGAAGAGTCCCGCCGTGATGCGGAAGGTGGCGTTGTGGGTGGCGGTGGTGAGGGTCTTGTCGACGACGGGGACGAGATCGGCACTGTCGAACAGCGCACTTTCCGACCGCTCCCACAGAGCGCAGCCCGACGTTCCCGGGAGCTTGCTCGCCTCGGCGGTGAGTTCCTCGTACGTGGCATTGGTGAGGTGGGCGAAGTTGCCGCCATCGGGGGTGAAGGGGCCGGACAGTGAACCGATCAGCTGCGTGGGCAGGGTGACGCCGAGCGATACCCAGTCCACGTCCCAGTCCTGGGTGACCGCTTCCACCTCGTCGTAGGCGACATCCGACAGGGCCCGCAGCCGCACGTCGACGCCGACCTTCTTCCACGCGTCGGCCAGGTACTCGGCTGCGGCGGCCATGCCCTCGCCCCCGAAGGTCCCGTAGATCATGCGGATCGTGAGCCTCTTTCCTTCCTTGACCCGGATGCCGTCGGGTCCTTGGCGCCAGCCGGCTGCGTAGAGTGCCGAGCCGGCCGCGATGGGGTCGAAGGCGGGCAGGTGGCCGGTGACCGTGTCACCGGGGCAGGGGTTCGGTTGCAGCACCAGGCCGGTGGGGCGTTGTCCCGTGCCACCGGTGGAGATCGCCCCGAGAGCTTGCAGGTCGACCGCTTGGAGGAGGGCCTTGCGGACCGCCGGGTCGTGACCGGGGTGCCCGTTGCCCTGGTGGAAGAAGAACTCTTGCGTGCCGTTGGCCTGGACGGTGGTGGTCACGCCGGGGACGTTGGTCACTCGGGCACGGTCGGGGCCGGCGAACTGTGCGGCGTTCAGCTGGTGGGAGAGCAGTAGGTTCGCCGCGGTTGACTCGCTGCCGACGACCTTGAGGACGACCGAATCGGGCATGGCGGGGTCGGATGCCGTGGCTCCACCGGGTCCCCAGGTGTAGTCCGTGCGCCGGGTGAAGGTGTAACTCTGGTTCGGCCGGGCCCGGGTGAGCTGGAAGGGGCCCGATCCGGAGGTGCCGCTCTTGAGCAGCGAGCGGTCCTTCAATCCCTTGCCGCAGACCATGAACAGGTAGCGGGTGCTCTGCAGGATGAGCGCGAACGGCTCGGGCGTGGCAAGAGTCACCGTGCCGGCCGTGTCATCGGCCTTCGCGGTCATGCCCTCGGGAACCACGACACCGATGGCGGGCGACTTGGTGGCCGGATCGGTGATGTGGTCGACGTTCGCGGCGATCGTGCTCGGTGTCACCGGGCTGCCGTCCGCACAGGTGACGCCGCGGCGCAGGGTGAAGGTGACCGACGACGGATTGACCTCCCACTTCTGGGCGAGGCCCGAGACGACGCGGCCGTCGGGGTCGATGTTCACCAGCGTGTCGTAGGCGAGCGACAGCGCGGTGTACGTGGCGCTGTTGTGGAACTGGGCCGGATCGAGCAGACCGGGATCGCTCTTGATCGCGAAGCTGAAGGCGTCACCACCGGCCGAGCCGGCCTGGCCGCTGCCGCAGCCGGCCGCCAGCAGTGACGCCGCGAGACAGGCGGCCATCGCCTTGGCTCTGTTCATCGGGGGCTTCATAGGGTGCTCCTTGGGGCGGGAGAGTTGCCCCACAGTCGCGGCTGGTGGCCGGAAATGATTCAGCCGGGGCGACGAAAGTCGGTGATCCGATTGGGTGTGGGAACCCAAGCCGCGCGACGGCTGGGAAGACACGTGGGCCCCGGACCGCTGGAGGCGCGGCCCGGGGCTCGGGGCTCGTGTTTGCGTGGACAGAGGCGCACAGGGAGCTCGTCTACGTTCCGGCGCGCAGATGGTCGACGGCCACCCGGGCGGCGCGGCCGATGGCACGGTCCGCGAGGGGCTGCCGCGTGACAGCGGTCGAGGTGCGCAGGAAGACGCCCACGGCATACCGCCGGCCATCGGGGTACTCGACGACGCCGGCTTCGTTGCGCACGGCGAAGTCCGTGCCGGTCTTTCCGGCGAGCCGCACGCCCGCTTCGGGGAATCCGGAGACCAGGCGGTGCTGCCAGACCTGTTGGCCCATGATGTCCCGGACCTCGGCGCAGGCGGATGCCGGGCCGGCTTCGTCGCGCCAGATGGCGGCGAGGAGCGCGGTCACCTCGCGGGGTGTGCTCGAGGGGCTGCTGCCGGGGGCGCAGGCGCGCAGGGCGAGGAGCTTTTCGTCGGGGATGCCGGCCAGCTGGTCATCGAGGGAGCGGTCCGGCGCGAGTCCGAGTTCCCGGCGGATGTCGTCGTCCAAGGCGGCGCTGGAGGAGAAGCCGAAGCCCGGGAAACCCAGGCCGTCGAGCGTCGAGCGGACCCGGTCGGGGCCGACAATGTCCAAGAGCAGGTCGGTCGCCGCGTTGTCGCTGATCGTCATCATCATGAAAGCGAGGTCGCGAGCGCTCATCTCGACGTCGTACGCACAACCATCAGTACCGCTGCCGCCTACCCGGTAGGCGGCGGTGACGGTGTGGCGCCGGGCCGGGTCGAGCTCCCCGGCCGCCGCCTGGCGGGCGTACTCCAGGGCGATGGGGATCTTGAAGACGGAGGCGAGCACCACCTGGCTGTCGGCGCCGTGGTCGAACTCCGCTCCCGTCTCGAGGTCCCTGGCGTGGACGAAACCTTCGACACCGGCCTGGGCGAAGGTGTAGGCGAGCACGGTATGGGCCTGTTCGGCGGTATCCGTCTGCGCGGCGGTGGTCATGGCGTCTCCTAGGGTGCGGTGGCCGCCGGCGGGCGGCGCAGGTGTTCGACGGCGGTCCGCGCGGCGCGGCCGATCGCGGCGTCGGCGGCCGGGTTGCGGCCGCCGAGGGCGGGGGTGCGCAGGAAGACCGCGACGGCGTAGCGGCCCCCGTCGGGGTACTCGACGACGGCGGCTTCGTTGAGGACGCCCCACAGGGAGCCGTTCTTGGCCGCGACCTTGACCTCGTTGTCGAAGCCGGCGATGAGGCGGTGCACGGACAACTGGTGGCTCAAGAGTTCACGCACTTCCGCACAGGCTTCAGCAGGGCCCGCCTGGTCGCGCCAGATCGCCGTGAGCAGTGAGGTGATCTCCCGGGGCGTGCTGGACGCGGACCGCGCGGGGTCGAGCATGGCAAGGCCCCTGATCCGGTCCTCGCTCACCCGGTCCAGCTGGGCGTCGATGTCGCCGTCCAGGTCGAGCCCGAGTTCATCCCAAACCGGGTCCCACAGCTCGCGGTAACGCCCGACCGGCAGACGGGGGCAGCCCAGTTCGGTGGCCACGGCACGCACCCGGTCGGTGCCGAGGATCTCCATGAGCTTGTCGGTGGCCGCGTTGTCGCTCATGGAGAGCATGAAGAAGGCGAGGTCGCGGGTGCTCATGCTGACGTCGTGCCGGCAGCTGTCGGTGCCGATGCCGCCGCCCTCGCGGTTGGCGGTGGTGATGGTGTGCCGGGCGGCCCGGTCGAGGGCTCCGGTTGCGGCCTGGCGGGCGTAGGCGACCGCGACGGCGATCTTGCGGAGGGATGCGACGACGACGGGGGCGTCGGCGTGGAAGGCGACCTCGCGTGCGGCTCCCTCGCCGTCAGCGTCGATGTCGCGGGCGTGGACGAAGCCTTCGACTTCGGCCTCGTCGAAGATCGCCCGAAGGGCGGTGGTCACCTCGTCGACGGGTGCTTCGCCAGCTTCGGAGGGTGGTGGCATGGGGGCTCCCAATCGTGCGGGGTCAGCTGGTCTTCGGGGTGGCGCGGCCGCTGTAATGGAGGTACGAGGGGCCGTCGGGGCGCTGCTCGAACACCACGGTGTCCCAGACGGAATCACCCTCGTCGCGGCCGACGAAGGTCGTCTCGTCGACGGCGACGAGGTCGAGGGTGCGGGAGCGGGCGAGGCCCACGAGGATGCCGGTCGGCTCGGTGCGCAGGCTCAGTCGGCCGCCCTCGTCCGCCGTCACGTGGATCCTGCTGCCGGCGCGTTCGTAGGTGCCGGTGAAGGGGGCGCCGTCGACGTGGACGGGTTGCCCGGGCGGGGTGAGGGGGGCGGGTACGTCGATCGCGTGCAGCTCACGCATCAGCTCGGTGGCGAGACGGTGCTGGAACTCGACGCTCCGGCCCCCGTTGATCAGGGCTGCGATGACGGTCCCGAGTTCGGGCAGAACCCACAGGACGGCGTGCTGGCCGATGGTGTCGCCGGTATGGGAGACGACCTGATGGCCGTCCCACTCGTCCAGGCCCCAGCCGATGCCCCACTGCCGTGCCCCGGTGTGCGGGTTGGGCAGGTCGACCTGCGCCTCGCGCAGAGCGGCAGGGTCGGCGAGGAGCATCCCCGGGGTGAGGTGGGCGCGGCCGAAGGCGACCACGTCGGCGGCCCGCGCGCAGATCAGCCCCGCGGGACCGACCGACCGTGGCAGGCCCCACTGCGGCACGACGGCACCGTCCTCGTCGTGGCCGATGGCGGCGCCGAAGCGCAGGACGTCCTCCGGGAGCGTCCAGGTGTGGGTCAGCCCCAGCGGCTCGCAGATCTGCTCGCGCAGCGCCTGGTTCCAGACCAAGCCGGTGACCTCTTCGATCACCCGGCCGGCGATGACGAACCCCGAGTTGCAATACGAGTGGGAGTCCCCGACGGGGAAGGTCTGCTCCAGGCCGGCGCACGCCTCGACGTACCGCCGCAGGCAGTCGTCACCGCGTCCGGTGTCCAGGAAGAGGTCGCCGTCGATGCCCGAGGTGTGGGTGAGCAGGTGGCGCAGGGTGATCGCCTGTGTGGCGCCGGGGTCGCTCACCCGGAACTCCGGCAGGATCTCCGCAACGGGGGTGTCCAGCGTGACACGGCCCTGTTCGGCCAGAAGCATCAGTTGGGTCGCGGTCCACACCTTGGTGACCGAACCGATCTGGAACAGCGAGTCGATCAGCACGGGCGCCCCCGTGCCGGTGTTGAGGACGCCGGTCGCGCACTCATGCACCTCGCCGTCGTACCAGAACGCCAGGCTCGCCCCCGGCACGCCTGAGTCGACGGCCAGGGCCGCGAGACGGCCGGCCCAGTGTTCGATGTCGGCCTTCACGCGCGTCCTCCGTTGGCTCGATGAACTTGGCCGGAAGCGTACGTACGGGGACACCCGCGTGGTTCGTACGGGGATACGAACGCGCGGATTGCGGCTTGGTCCCACGGACGACACCGGGGGTGGCCCGCGTTCCTAGGCTGGCGTGCACCGAACGTACGAGGAGACGAGACGACGATGCCGCTGATCGACCGCCACGACTGCGCCCTGGTGATCATCGATGTGCAGACCGATTTCTACCCGCCCAAGCGGCTGGACGTGGACCGGCAGCGGTTCCACGACATGGTGCGGCGCATCGCCTGGATCACGTCAGTGGCCGATCGCCTGGACATCCCGGTCGTGGCGACCGAGGAGGACCCCGACGCCAGTGGCCGCACCGTGCCGGAGATCCGCGCGGTGCTGCCGGCCAAGGCGGTCACTCTGCCGAAGAACGCCTTCGCCGCGTGGGACAACCCCGACATATCCGCGGCGATCGAGGCCACCGGAAAGACGACCATGGTCCTGGTCGGGATCGAGACCGACATCTGCGTGGCCCACTCGGCGATCCAGCTGCACCACGCCGGCAAGCGCGTGGTGGTCGTGGACGACGCCGCCTACTCCCCCGGCCCGGCCCACGACCGGGGCCTGCGCCGCCTGGCCGGCCGGGGCATCGAAACGCTCTCCACCAAGGAGCTGTTCTACGACTGGGTGCGCACCATCCAGGCCGCGGACGCCTTCCACGACACCCACGCGGACCTGAGGGTCCCGCCCGGCGTCCGCCTCTGAGCAAGGCGAACGTCAGTCGAGCCCGGCGGTGGGGCCGGGGCCGTGAGCCCCGGCCCCACCGCCGTTCTGCGCCCGCCCCGTCCCCAGCAGGCGCAGCTGCAGCATCGCGGCGAACCGCGCGGCCGGGTCCTGGAGGTCGATCTCCCCCACCTCGGACACTCTGCGGATCCGGTAGCGGAAGGTGTTCGGGTGGACGAACACGCTCGCGGAGGCAGCGATCACGTCACCGAAGGCGTCCAGCCACGCCCGCAGGGTCTCGACCAGGTGGGCGTTGTGCTTGGCGTCGTACGCCACGAGGCGGGCGAGCGGGCCCGACAGCTCGTCGCGGTTGGCGACGGCCAGGTCCCGCATTTCGATCAGCAGGGCGTCGACGTACACGTCCGCGATCGAGGCGGCGCGCTTGCCGGTCCGGCCGGTGAAGAGCACGCGCAGGGCCCGGTCGGCGTTGGCCCGTGAGCGCGGCAGCGCGGCGGGCTCCTCGGCGACCGAGCCGATCCCGATGACGGCTCCGGCCCGTTCGCCCGTGCGGGCCAGGAAGTTCGAGGCCACCTGCAGGGCCCGCTCGCGCGCGTGGGAGCTGTCGCCCGGCACGGGAAAGAGCGCGTACGCCACATCGCCCAGCAGGGCCACGGCGGCGCGGGGCTGTACGGCGGTGAGGTGGACGGCCAGGGCGGAGGCCAGGCGCTGGCGCTCGGCCGTGACGTGCGCGTGGTCCTCGCCGCGCTCGGGGGCGAGACCCATGGCCATGACCAGGGTCGGTTCGTCGACGAGCCCCAGCCGGCCGAGCGCCTCGACCGCTCCGGCCCCGCCTTCGAGCGCGGTGGTGACGAGGTCGGCCCGCAGCCGGTTCTCGGCGTCGGTGCCCGCCCGGAAGCGCAGCATGTGCAGGGCGACCAGCTTGGCCGCCTCCAGGAATGCCTTCTCGCGCTCCGCGGTGAGGGGCTTGCGCAGCGCCGCCCACACGGATCCGAGGAACTCGTCGCCGGCGCGGACCGCCACCGCCACCCGCGGCAGCGCCACCTCCTCACCCAGGGTCGGCGCGGGGACGTGCACCAGCCCCTGGCTGCGGTACAGCTCCTTGAAGACACCGTGCTCCTCGTGGTGGCGCAGGTAGCGCTCGGGCACCTGGCGGGCCAGGATGCTCTCCACTCGGGGGGTGTCCGCCTCATCCTGGCGTCCGGAGAACGCGAGGATGCGGGAACGGCGGTCCTCGATGGTCACGGGGGCGTCGAGCAGCGTGGCGATGGCGTTGGCCAGGGCGAAGAGGTCACCGGACGGCAGGCCGCCGAGGGTTTGCTCCTCTCCCTCCCCCACGTCGCCCTCGGCGAGCTGGGTGCGCAGCATGGCTGCCAGCTGGGCCCAGGAGGCCCCACGGGTCAGGGCGAGCAGCGCGACACCGGTCTCGCTCACGACCGGCTCCAGCTCGTCGGCGTCGTCGACGGGCCCGCGGACGACGAGGGCGGTGGCACCGAGCGCGGCAAGGTCCCGCAGCAGCCGACCGATCTCCTCCGCGCCGTGGACACCGACGCCGAGCACGATGGCGTGCTCCGGGTAGTGCTGCTCGTCGTACGGATCGTGGATGCCGACGCCGCCGATCTCCCCGGCCGCGTCGGGGTCGCCGTACAGCAGGTCCAGGAGGGTGTGGCCGAAGTCCTCGAGCACCCGGCTGAGGCTCCGGGCGGGGCGCGTCGACATGTGCCTGATCATCTCCGCAGGTTAGGACGCGCGCGGCCCTGCGCGGTGGTGCCTGCGGACGAGGATACGCCAGACGGTTCGTTCGCCGGTACGAACGGCGGTGGAGGCGGACACCGGGCGCCACAGGCGGGAAACGGCGGCTTCGGCGAGGGCGTCGGTCGAGTCGACCAGCGGCAGCACGCGGGACGCCGACGAGCTGATCAGCGGTATCTCGGTACAGGCTGCGACGACCGCCTGTGCGCCCTGTTCCCTGAGCCTCTCGGTCGCCATGGCGATCCAGCGTTCGGGACCGGCGGGGTCGGCGCCACCCTTCACCGCCCGGATCGCGGCGTCCACATACTCCTCCTGTACAGGGTCGGGTACCTGGACCACGTCGAGTCCGAGCCGGGCACCGGCCCGCTCGTACAGCCCGGTCAGCCGCGTTCCCCGGGTCGCGAGGACTCCCACCCGCTCAAGCCCCGGTGTCCGGCGCGCCGCCGCCTCAAGCGCCGCCCTGATCATGTCGAGGACCTCGACACCCGTTGCCTTGGACAGCTGCTCGACATAGGCGTGCGCGGTGTTGCACGGAACGGCGATACAGCTCACTCCCGCGCGCTGCAGCCAACGGGCGCCCTCCACCAGGGCGGGGACAGGAGACGGCCCCTCTCCGAGCAGCGCCGTGGTCCGGTCCGGAACAGCGGGATCGGCCCACATGACGACGGGCAGGTGCGCCTGATCGGAGCCGGCCGGAGTGCGCTCGACGAGCCGACGGTAGAAGTCGGCCGTGGCGAGGGGCCCCATTCCCCCGAGGATGCCCAGGACCGGGCGGGTGACGTAACGCATAGGGGGCAGCCTTCCGATTCTTCCCGCGTCGTCCGCGGGGCCTCCCGTGATCGTGGTCCCGCACGATGCCCGCGATGTTGGTCGCCCGCTCCAAAAGCCCCCGCAGAGATTGGTGCGGACACACCGCCACGCCTCGCTCGCGGACTGCTTCGGTCAGGCGGACGAAACGGAGGCCCCAGAGCTGTGACGGGGACCGAACTCCTTGCCCCGGGCGCCGGTTTCACTGACCACCGGCCCCGTCACAGCCTGATGATCGACAACGCGAAGGTCCACCATGCACACGCACGACCCCGCCCTCACCGACCTTGTCGTCGCCGCACTGCGCGACCGCCTTCTGCACGCACCCACGCTCAACCACCCCGGTGTCCCCGACAAGCTCGACAAGGCCCTGGCGGGGGTGATCGGGCCGGAAGGCAACGATCCGGCGGAGGTTCTGCGGCTGTGGGCCGAGCAACTCGCACCCACCGCGATCGCTGTCGACAGCCCCCGCTTCCTGTCCTTCGTGCCCGCCGCTCCCACGCAGGCCGCCGCTCTCTTCGACATGCTCGTCTCGTGCTCGTCGATCCAGGGAGTCTCATGGCTCCTCGCCTCGGGCCCCATCACCGCCGAGAACCAGGTCCTGCGCCTGCTCGCGGACCTCGCCGGCCTGCCGGGCGAAGCCGGCGGGTGCTTCGTCTCGGGCGGTTCCGCCGGGAACCTCTCCGCACTGGTCACTGCACGCGACACAGCCCGGCACCGCCGTGGCATCGGCCCCTACGACCGCGTCCGGTTCGCCGTATCCGACCAGGCCCACTCCTCCATCGGCAACACCCTGCGCATCATCGGCGCCGAGCCCTTCGTCGTACCGACAGCGGACCACCGCCTGACCGGCCCCGCCCTACGCGCCGCCCTTCTCGCCGACCCGGATCCCTCCGACGTCATCGGCGTGACGGCCACCGCCGGCACGACCAACGCCGGCATCATCGACGACCTGGCCGGTATGGCTGCCGTGGCCAGGGACTTCGACCTGTGGTTCCACGTCGACGGCGCGTACGGCGGCGCCGGCCTCCTCGCCCCGAGCGTCCGGGATCGCTACCGGGGCATAGAGCACGCCGACTCCCTCGTCATCGACCCGCACAAGTGGCTGTTCGCCCCCCTCGACTGCGCCGCCCTCCTCTACCGCGACCCCCGTCTGGCCAGAGCGGCCCACACCCAGGACGCCTCTTACCTCGACGCCCTGCACACCGAGGACGCCACCCAGTGGAACCCCAGCGACTACGCCCACCACCTCAGCCGCCGAGCCCGCGGGCTCCCTCTGTGGTTCTCCCTCGCCGTCCACGGCACCCGCGCCTACGGCGAGGCCATCGAGAAGGCCCTTACGCTGGCCCGGGAAACGGCCGCACTCATCCGGAACACCCCGCACCTCGAACTCATCCGCGAACCAGAACTCTCCGCCGTCCTGTTCCGCCGCACCGGCTGGACCGCCGGTGACTACGCGGACTGGTCCGCCCGCCTTCTCGCCGGCCAGACCGCTTTCGTCGCCCCGACCGGCTGGGAGGGCGAGACCGTCGCCCGGTTCGCCTTCCTGCACCCGCAGACCACCCTGGAGATGGTCGAGGAGATCATCGGAACCATTGCGTAAGGGCCGCACCGAGAAGCACTCATGCGGCCGACATCCCGTGAGAGCGCACCTGTAGTCAGATAGGCACCACCGCCGGAGCGGGCGGTCCTCCCTTGGCGCGGCATCAAGGGAAACCGGCTGGCCACGGCACTGGTGAGAGGCGCGTTGGTCGCCTGTGGTCGCAGGCTGGAGGTACCCACTTCCCTCCGTTCCCTGGAGGCGATCGCCATGCGTACCAGCGCCGGCCGCGGCCGTATCTACCGCCGCTGCGGTTGCAGGGACAGCCATCGCTGTCAGCTCGGCGCACGCTGCCCTCACCTGGTCACCGACAGCGAGCACGGCACCTGGAGCTTCGCCGTCGATGTCCCCACCCCGGACCATCGCCGCACCACGGTCCGCCGGAGCGGATTCACCACCCAGGACAGCGCCGAACAGGCCCTGAGCCGGTTCCTCGAAGGCGAGGCCGGCGGATACAACGCGGACCCGAACCAGACCGTCGCCGCCTACCTGAACGGGTGGCTGGGAGCGAAGGCCCTCGTACTGAAGCCGACCACCATGGCCCGCCACCGCGACCACGTCCGCAACGACCTCGTCCCGGCCTTCGGCGTCCGGGCCTTCGGCCCCCTCAAGCTCGATCAGTGCGTGGCCGGGCTCACCGTGGTGCTCGACTGGTACGAAGGGCTCGGGCGGGGCGTTCAGCCCGATGCCGACCAGCACATTGTGCCTCGGTGGCAGCGCCGGAACCACCTCGCGGATCAGCTCCAGCACCTCGCGGCCCACCGACATGTCCCAGAAGAAGACACCGACGTGCACCTCGGGCCCGACCGCGTGCAGCCCGAAGTCGAAGGCCGTGACCACCCCGAAGTTCCCACCGCCGCCGCGCAGCGCCCAGAACAGGTCCGGGTTCTCCTCCGCCGACGCGTGCACCAGGGTGCCATTGGCCGGCCACCTCGGCGCCCAGCAAATCGTCGACGGTCAGTCCGTGCTGGCGGGTGAGCCAGCCCATGCCAGCAGCGGCTCGATCACCGCCGATACCTGATCGGTCTCTTCATGACGACGCACCACGAGCGGGCGAGCGACCAACCCACTTAGCGGACACGCCTCAGCCCTCACGCGACGGTCACCTTCCGGCCGTCCGCCCGTCGCCCGAGGCCGCACTACCCCTCCCCCGACGTCACTCTGGTTGCAGGGCCTCCCCCGGCCGGACACGCTCACCGTGCCCGCCTGTGGCCCCAGACCTACGCTCGGGGCATGCGACGCCGCCAGATGCACATGTCCGACGAGGCCCAGGCCGCCCTGCTCTCCGCGCTGCAGGAACTCCGGACGGAACTGAAGATCCCCACGAAGTTCCCCAAGCGCGTGCTCGCGGCGGCCGACGAGGCCGTGGCCAAAGCGCAGCCGCCCGCCGAGGACCGCACCGACCTGCCGCTGTTCACGATCGACCCGCCGACGTCCAAGGACCTCGACCAGGCCATGCACCTGGAGCGGCGGCCCGGCGGCGGTTACCGCGTGCACTACGCCATCGCCGACGTGGCCGCTTTCGTCGAGGCCGGCAGGCCGCTGGACGCCGAGGCCCACGACCGGATCGAGACGCTGTACTTCCCCGACCTCAAGGTCCCCCTGTACCCGCCGGTCATCTCCGAGGGACCGGCGAGCCTGCTGCCCGGCCAGGTCGTTCCGGCCCTGCTGTGGCAGCACGACCTCGACGCCTACGGCAAGGTCACCGCCTCGTCCGTGGGCCGCGCAAAGGTCTGCAGCCAGGCGAAGCTCAACTACCAGGGCGTCCAGCAGGACATCGACGCCGGAACGGCCCAGGAGTCCATCGCGCTGCTGCGCGAGATCGGCAAGCTGCGGGAGGCCGTCGAGGCCGACCGCGGCGGGATCTCGGTGAACCTGCCGGACCAGGAGGTCACCCTCAACGACGGAACGTTCCGGCTGAGCTACGTGGCCACGCTGCCCGTGGAGGGCTGGAACGAGCAGATCTCCCTCATGACCGGGATGGCGGCGGCCCAGATCATGCTGGACAGCGGTACCGGCATCCTGCGGACGCAGAAGGAGACGTCCGATCAGAACGTGGTCCAGCGCGTGCACGACATCGCCACGTCACTGGGCATCGACTGGCAGCCCGGCCTCACGTACGCCCAGCTGGTACGCAAGCTCGATCCGAACGACCACAAGCACATGGCCTTCCTCAGCGAAGCCACGGCGATGCTACTCAAGGCCAAGTACACCGTCTTCCGCGACCACCAGATCCCGGACGACAAGAAACACGCGGCCATCGCGGCCCCCTACGCGCACTGCACGGCTCCGCTCCGGCGTCTGGTCGACCGGTACACCGGTGAACTGTGCGTGGCCGCGTGCGCCGGGAAGGCACCGCCGGACTGGGTGCTGGAGGCCCTGTACTGCCTACCCTGCGACATGGAGCGGGGGAAGGGCAAGGTGGCCGACCGCGACTCGGTGGACCTGGCGGAGGCCGCGGTGTTGAAGAACCGCGTGGGCGAGGTCTTCGACGTCACGATCATCAACACCGAAAAGGAAGCCGGCAGTCCGAAGGAGGGCACGGCGCACCTGGCGGAGCCCGCCGTAATGGGAAAGATCACGTCCGACACGCCCCTCAAGCTGGGCGCGAGCGTCCGCGCCGAGCTCAAGCGCGCCGACCCGTTCTTTGTCGGCAAGCAGAAGGTCCTCTTCAGAGCGGTGTAGCGCCCCCTCACCTGCGGTATGCGCCGAGCCGGGAGTTGCGGGTCGCGCCGGTGAAGACGACCGCCCGCGAGGCCCGGATATCCAGGCGGAAGAGGCGGGCGACAACCTGTCCGGCGAAGGCCATGACTACCAGGAACGCCGCGTAGAAGGGGTCACGGCGGCCACGGCACCTGGAGCTTCGCCGTCGACGTCCCCACCCCGGACCACCGCCGCACCACGGTCCGCAGGGGTGGATTCACCAGCCAGGACACCGCCGAGCAGGCACTGGGCCGGTTCCTTGAGGGCGAGGCCGGCGGATACAACGCGGACCCGAACCAGACCGTCGCCGCCTACCTGGACGCGTGGCTGGGAGCGAAGGGCCTCGTACTGAAGCCGACCACCATGGCCCGCTACCGCGACTAGGGAGCGTATTTGGTTGT